>CAMCIE010000201.1 GCA_945874815.1 uncultured Bacteroidales bacterium | reverse complement strand
CATCGAGAAGATGCTGCCTTCTGAGAGGTTCATGCGGGTGCACCGCTCGCATATCGTTGCACTGTCGAAAATCACATCCATTGACTCCAACGGTGACGTCTTGCTCGGCTCGGCCTACATCCCGGTCTCGGACTCCTACCGTCCAGCCCTCGAAACTTTCATCTCACAGAATCTTTTGAAATAAGTTTTGCGGTCATGATTCTTAATAAGAAGTCTTGCACCATGAACTTGTGCAGGAAAGTGAGCGGTGTGGTTTAGAGGAAGTGGGAGAAGATGGAGGCGCCGATGACGGTCAGCAGGCCGCAGACTACGATTGAGAGGCTGCTCATCGCACCTTCAATCTGGCCGATTTCCATGGCTTTGGCAGTTCCAACTGCGTGGGAACTGGAGCCTATTGCAATGCCTTTGGCTATCGGTTCTTCAATTTTGAATAGCTTCAGAACGCCTTCTGCAATGACGTTTCCGATAACGCCTGTTATGACGATAACCACCACTGCCAGAGACACATAGCCTCCAAGCTCGTCAGCAACGCCCATGCCTATGGCTGTTGTGATGGACTTTGGAAGGAAGGTGACATAGGTCTGGTGGTCAAACTTGAAAAGCAAAGCCAGAAGCAGGATGCACACAAGGCTCGACACTACGCCTGAAACGATGCCTGCCACAACAGCTTTCCAGTTCTTTTTCAACAAGTTGAACTGCTGGTACAACGGCACTGCAAGACAGATGGTCGCAGGGGTCAGAAGAAAACTGATGGAATCAGCCCCTGCAGCATAAGTCTGGTAGCTTACTCCTGTCAATGAAAGGAAAATTATCACCAGAATGATGGAAATAAGAAGCGGATTCATAAAAGACAGACCTGTCTTTTTCCTGAGCCACATGCCCAGTCCATAAGATGCCAGACTAATCAGTACACCAATGAATACTGAACTTTCAATCAACTCTTTCATTTCCTGTCTCCTTTTCTGATAATCCTCTGTGTAACCCTTCCTGACACGGCCATGACAACCACTGTGCTCACCACAGTCACTACAACATACGGAAACCAGGCACCACGAATCAGGTCCCACGACTCAATGACCCCCACTGCCGGAGGCAGAAACATCAATGGCATGACAGCAATAAGGAAAGAGCTCGTCTGCTCTATATCGCTGACTTTCACAACATTGAATTCAAGTGCAAGAAAAAGGAGCACTATCCCGTAAATGCTCGCCGGAATCGGAAGCGGTATAAAATAGTGAAGCAGTTCTCCGACGAATGCAAACACCATGATAATCAGAAACTGAAAAACAAATTTCATTTTAACACTACTAAAAAACCGCGCGAATTTAGCAATTTTTCAGAGTTTATTTAAATTTATTCGTAAAAAGTTATATTTGTGGGAAAAATAACGAATATGATACCGGATTGGGCAGAAGAACTAGGATGCGCCATCACTGTCTGTGATACAGAAGGCGTGATACTCTACATGAATGAGAAAGCAAAGGCTACTTTTGCAAAGCATGGTGACCTGATTGGCAAGAACTTGATGAATTGTCACAATGAGCGTTCCAAGGGGATAATTCACGACATGCTTGAAAAAGGAGGCACTAATTGCTACACAATTTCAAAGGGCGGAGTGCGGAAGATGATTTACCAAAGTGCCTGGAAAGAAAACGGCCAGGTCAAAGGCCTCGTGGAAATTTCAATGGTCATACCGGAAGAAATGCCACACTACGACCGCGGCTGAAAACGCCAGGAGCAACCTCGCTTTGTTCTGATAGACGCATGGAACGAATGGGTCGAAGGCAGCTACCTTCTCCCGGATAAAGTGAACGGCTTCGGTTATCTTGAAGCCGTCCGTTCGGTATTCGGTCCTTGCCGCTAATTAACTCACACTATAAGTAAAATCAAACCTTTCCTCAGAGTAAAATCAAACCAAGCTAAAGTTTGGCCATGTGGTAGCCGAGTGATTTCAGCCGCATGGCCATTCCTGCAAGATAGAGCTGGTGAAGGCATGCCACATAAGCCTTGAAAGCCTCTGCAGTTCCAGGCTCGACCGGAGCGTGGCGAAGCAAGGAATTGACCCTTGCTGCACAATCGGCGACAATATCGGAGGTCTTTGCAGCCTCGGCTGCATTCAATTTCAGAATATCCTCAAGAACATATTCGTCGAGACAATCATATCCCCTCGCACCTCTGATCCATGAATACATATCCTGCAATGTCGAATACTTTGCCCAATCTTCATCCCAGAAGTTTGCTACAGCCATTCCGATGAACATCATCCATCCGAGGGACACCTCCGGATAATCCTTGAATTCACGCACTCCATCCTGAATATAGGATTCGGCAATCGGACGCCACATCTTCTCCACATCGGGACATTCAGCCACCTTCTTGTCAATCAGTCCCTTGCCTGCAAGATAATTCTGAAGGTCATCCCTGACAATCTGTTCAATAATTTCCATAATGCTTTGCTTGTTGTTTCAAATCTGTGCAAAGTTATCGTTTTTCCCGCCTATGTGCAAATAAGCCTCCGCTGATTGGCAGTTTTTTGATATATTCGCGCAAAATTTGTCGTCACTCATAATTGAGCATTAATTTGCCTATGAAACCGAACATGAAAATCTTTGATAGTATGAAAAAGATATTTCTGCTGATCAGCGTGATAGCCATCCTGATGCCTGCATCTGCAGGTGCAAAAGTAGTTGACAGTCTTATTTTCGATGCCCGAGGTTCTTTCAATCAGGAAATCCATGAAGGAACTTATACCCCGAGATTCAGGGCAGAACATCTGAACTTCAACATCGCAGGACGCATAGCGCCCAATGTATCTTACCGCGTAAGGCAAAGGCTGCATATATGGGGAGATGCAGAAAATCCTTTCAAGGCCACAGATTACCTCTGTCTGTACTGGAATGTCAATCCGAAACTCCGCCTGTATGCAGGCAAAACAGCTGCACTCATTGGCGGATATGAGTATTATTCACCCTCAATTGATGTGTATTTCTACAGCCGTTTCTGCAGCGGACTGGACCAGGCCTATGTTTTCGGCGTTAATATGGACTGGTATTTCATGGAGAATCAGTCCATGATGATACAGATTGCCAATTCTCCCCTTTCAAATGGATTCAAAAAGGAACTTGGCTATAATTTGGCATGGGACGGTCAGTTTGCAAAATGGTGGAATACAATGTGGAGCGTGAACTTTGTAGAAGACTCGCAAGGAGGTATGATGAATTATCTCGCTCTTGGCAACCATTTCGTATTCGGCAACGTGGCCGTTGACTTAGATTTTTTCAACCGTGCGGGAATAGGCCAGAAAAGGCCACTGTTCACTGACTACAGCATAATCGGGAAATTAATCTGGAGCATCAGCAATTGGAATCTCTGCGGCAAATTCGGATATGAAACCAACAGTCAGGACAATGTCAATGCCGAAGGCAAAGCCTATGACAGGGTGATAGCCCCCGGGACAACATCAATATACGGAGGATGCGGAATCGAATATTTTCCGCTGAAAAACAACAGATTGAGACTTCATGCAATCTATTTCACCGACTCAAGCAAGAAAATACACAATGTCCAGATAGGTCTGACATTCAGATTCAGAGTAATTTAACACCATAAGACATGTACAAATACACACCATCCGCACTGCCAAACACAAGGATTGATGTTGCAGACGTACTCCGTGGCATCGCAATCGG
>CAMCIE010000200.1 GCA_945874815.1 uncultured Bacteroidales bacterium | reverse complement strand
GCACCGTAGCGTGATGATGTCTTTCTGAAAAGTTCACCAGTGCCAGGATTGAATTGATAAAGTTCGTTTCTGCCGTCGATATCGCTGGTAAATGTAAGATATTCTCCTTCGCTGCTGAAATCATCGACCATCACAGGCTGTGGACCGAGAACATTATTCCAGGAGCCATCACCAAGGTCAAGACTATAGATTCCATATCCCTGCTCCGAAATTGCAGTCGCATAGATAACCTTATCCTCTTTCCAGACCATCTGCACTATCTGAAGAGAATCCGGAGCACTGTGTCCTTCTTTCCATATTCCTGAACCTGAATCAATTATGGTGATGCCGGTCTTTCCTTCAGGGGAATATTGCGCCGTCGCCAATGACTTTCCGTCCGGGGACGGAACCGGGTTATGGAGCAGAAGGTTGGTGCGGAAATGCTGTTTTTTCCCTGTGTTGATGTCGTAACTGTGGAGGATGCTGCGTGATTTGAGGGACCATCTGTAGCCGGTTGTACTCTCGCTCCACCAAAGTCTTCCATCCTGTGGGTTGAAAGCTATATTGCTTGTGTTCGGGGATATGTGCATTATGAATTTTTCCTTTCCCGCGCTATCCACTTTCACCAGGGCCGGTGCATGCTCGAATCCCTTCCGGAAAGCATAGACAACATTATCCGTGACAATCGGATTGGAATAATCCATATATATCCGCGGTTCCCCGACCATTTGTCTGAAGGGAGTGTAAGGTGCCCTGGCATCAGCTTCGGCTTTCCATATAACGCTCAGGGAATCAGTTATTTCCCTGAATGCCGCTTTGAATTTCTTCCCTGAAATATCCCTGATTACAGTATAATAGGAACCGAGATTATATGGCCTTCTTGCTGAAAGTTCATATATTCTGTACATAAAATCGGGACAATCGTACAAGGTCCTGAGCCCTCCGATGGTAATGTATCCGAGAGAATAGTAATTCGGCACGTAGAAACGTTGTGAACCATATCTCCATTTGTAATATGAACGGTCGTTGATTCCCTGGTCGAAGGCAATCCTGTAATAATTGAGAAATTCCGCCGTCCTGCCCCTTCCTGAAGTGGAATAGGCTGTCTCGGTGATTACGGCATCGCCTTCCATCGCGGAAATTCCCGGATAGAAAAGCGAGCAGGCTATGTTGAACATCTCACCGAAAATAAAGTTGAACGGCTTGAGTGCCCGTGTCAATGCAAATTGCATCTGGCTGACATGCCTGTTTTCATGGATGGCCAGCATCTTATGCCATGGAAGAGGCTCAGGGCTGTATGGAGAGGGGATGGTGAAAAGGTCCATTCTTTTCGGGGCCCATGCAACGGAACCATTTTCTCCGTTCCACGTATGCAGGACCACGGGCATTTTCGTTCCCCATCCTCCCGAAGTCATGTAACCGGTCGTCCTTGAAACGGAATTGCGATATTTCTCCAAATTCCTTCCATAGAGGAAGGCAAGAGAGTCGTTCCATCGTGGATATATGATTCTATAGTGGTCTGTATCAACGCTGTTCCATTTCAATCTCCCCGGATCATCTCCTGTGACATAGAACTGCGCCTGGCAGAATTGGGGAAGAAGAAACATGGCCGCTGCAACAAGAATGAGTTTATATTTCATTATTTCGGTCCGGTTTATTAAGTACGGCTGCAAATCTATGTATTTTTTTATAATTTTGTGGGGATTTGAACATACAATAAATGGTGGTAAATGCGTAAATTATTGATATTATTGATTCCTGTCATCCTTGTTTTCGGATGCAAAGGGCACGGCAGTGAGGAAGTCGGAGCCGTGTCTTTTCCTGTTGTGATGCCTCCTGCGATGATGGACTCCCCACAGGACAGGGCAGATTTTCTTGCCATGCACTACTGGGACGCATTTACGGATACTTCCAGAGCATATTCCATGGACACTTCCCTTGTGGGCGGGGTGAGGAAAACAGAGCTGGAGCAGAAATTTGCAGATTGGGTTTCATGCCTTAACATCGTTCAGATGCCTCTGGCCATGAAAGCAGCGGGAAACCTCTTTTCCAAGGTGCTTGCATGCGAGGCAAAGGATAGTTCATCGACAATATTTGAAAATATCAATGAATTGGTTTACAAATATTTATATGATCCCAATTCTCCTTTCAGAAATGAGGATGTCTATGGTGTCTATGCTTCCAGACTTTCCTCATGCGACCATCTGGATAGCCTGGTAAGGGAAAGATATGGACGGGAGGCAAGAATGTGTGCATTGAACCGCGTCGGGACCAGGGCAACGGATTTCAGGTTTTCGGACAAAAACGGAAGGATGCACAGCCTCTATTCCGTGAAAGCAGACTGGATACTTCTGTTTTTCAGCAATCCGGGCTGTCAGGCCTGTATGGAAATAATCGAGGGATTGAAAAGCACGGACGAAATATCCATGATGATCCGCTCCGGTGAACTGGCCGTACTGAACATATATATAGATGAGGACATTGAAGCATGGAGGTCCTATATGCCGGTTTATCCTAAAGAATGGTACAATGGATTCGACCCGGACTATGTGATAAGAACGGATGAACTGTACAACGTGAGGGCGATACCGTCGCTATATGTCCTGGATTCACAGAAGAATGTCATAATGAAGGATGCCGTTCCCGACAAGGTGTTTTCATTTTTTTGCAATCTCGTCAATTAATCATAACTTTGACATCCTTCAGGACCAATATTGATTTACACGTTCGAAACTTCATCTGATAATAAAAAAAATCAAAAAGATATGAAATTAGATAAGGAAATATGGGGCAAGACCTCATGTGGCAAGGAGATATATCTCTATACCATCACAAACAATTCAGGAGCTTATGTAAAACTTTCTTCAATAGGTGCCGGAATCGTATCTGCAGCTGTACCGGACAAGGATGGAAAGCTTGCAGACGTTGTATTGGGTTATCCTGATCCAATGAGCTATTTCGGAGATGGCCCTTGCGCGGGAAAAATCCCGGGAAGGTATGCAAACCGTATAGCCAAGGGAAAATTCACCCTGGACGGAAAGGAATATGACCTTCCGGTCAACAATGGTCCGAACCACCTTCACGGAGGTCCCGAGGGATTCCAGAACAAGGTTTGGGAAAGCCGTACGGATGGTGATGCCGTGGAATTCCTCTATGATGCAGAAGATGGGGAAATGGGCTATCCGGGTGCGCTCAAGGCTACTGCCCGCTATGAATGGACGGAGGAAAACGAACTTCGCCTCACCCTCGTGGCAGAGTCCGATGCTCCGACCATCATCAACCTGACAAACCATGCATATTTCAACCTCAACGGCGAGGGCAATGGTGACATTCTCGCACATACACTCCGTCTGAATGCTTCGGAATATCTTCCGACCGACGACAGCCTCATCCCTCTCGGAGAGAGCCGTCCGGTGGCTGGAACTCCGATGGATTTTGTGACTGAAAAGGCTCTTGGAAGGGATATTAACGAGGATTTCCCTGCTTTGAAATATGGAAAGGGATATGACAATTGCTGGGTCATCGACGGTGCAGAGCCCGGTCAGCTTCAGGAGGCGGCTTGCCTGTATTCTCCTGAAAGCGGCAGGCAGCTGACCGTATATACCACCCAGCCGGGAGTACAGGTTTACACCGGAAACTGGCTTTCAGGCTGTCCTGTGGGCAAATGCGGACGCAGCTACAATGACTATGAGGGTGTAGCCATCGAGTGTCAGAACTATCCTGATGCACCTAACAAGGAGGATTATCCTTGTGCAGTGCTTCGTCCGGGTGAGGTTT
>CAMCIE010000199.1 GCA_945874815.1 uncultured Bacteroidales bacterium | reverse complement strand
GAAGCTCATTGGAGCGGATTTGCGCAGATGAAACGGGACTTCAACTCTGTGGACTCAGTGGGGAATCAGCACTATGTGTTCAACATAGGAGGGAATAAGTACAGATTGGTTGTTGTCGTGAAGTTTTTGATGGGATATGTTTTCATCAGGTTTGTCGGGACGCATAAGCAATATGAAAAAATTGATGCATCAAAAATTTGAGAGTTAATTATGAGACAGATTACAGAATCACAGTATCAGCTGGCATTGTCAAGAATTGAGGAACTCCTCCCAATGGTAGGTGAGGATATGCCTGCTGATGACCCAAAGGCGGTTGAACTGGCAATGATGTCAGATATAGTGATTGACTATGAAGAGTCACATTATCCCATTGAGAAACCTTCTGTAGCAGAGTTGATTACTGATGGCCTCAATGAGATGAAACTCACTCAGAAGGAGTTGGCGAAGCAACTGGGTGTCAGTACCACAAGAGTGAATGATTTTACTTCCGGAAGAGCAGAGCCAAGCCTTTCGCTTGCCGGTTCGATTTGCCGTATTCTCAAGATTAGTCCGGCTGCAATGATGAGAATGTAGACATACATCGCAAGTCTTATCCGGAATCTGGTCAGGGTTACATCTTTTCAGAGAGTTCCAGCCAGCGTAGCTCCTTTTCGTCGGTTTCGGAAATTATGACACCGATTCGCTCGGATGCTTCCTGAAGCTTGTCGAAAGGTAAGGTGCCGCTGCCAAGGCTTTCTTCCAGAGCCGCCTTCTCGGATGCCAGGTTTTCAAGATCCTTTTCCAACTGCTCCATTTCGCGCTGCTCCTTCCATGTAAGTTTTGCCTTTTTGGTCGGCGTTGAGGCCTGCTGCTTTGATGCATAAGCCTGTGCAGCCGCTTTTTTCTCCTTGTCCGCAAGTTCCTGGGCACGCTCCTTTGAGCGCTGCTGGGCTTCATATTCCTTTATATATTCCCTGTACTCGCTATAGCTTCCAACGAAGTCCTTCACGACTCCGTCTCCGCAGAAAATCAGCAGATGATCCACCAGTTTGTCCAGGAAATGCCTGTCATGCGAGACAATCAGCAGTGAGCCGGAAAACTCTTTGAGATATTCTTCCAGAATGTTGAGCGTCACGATGTCCAGATCGTTGGTCGGCTCGTCCAGAACCAGGAAATTCGGCTCCTGCATCAGGACTGTCAGCAAGTATAGCCTGCGTCTTTCGCCTCCGCTGAGTGTCCCGATCTTGTTGTTGAGCATGTTGTGCGGGAAAAGGAAGCGATTGAGTAGCCGTGTGTCGTTCACGACATCCAGCACGGTGTCTTCAGGGTTGAAAGACATCCCGCTCTGACGGTAATATCCTATTTTGAGAGATTCGCCTCTTTCAATGGACCCGGTCAGAAGGCCGGGCATGGTGTCGGTATGCTGCGCCGGACTGCCTTCATTCATGGCGCCTGAGGTAATCTGCCTGTAAGCTTCCGGGTCGGTACAAACCATGTCGGCAGTGTAATTCCCGGTCATGAGGTTCAGAAAAGTTGACTTGCCGGCTCCGTTGCGCCCTACGATTCCGACTTTGTCGTATCTCTGGAAATTGTAGGTGAAGGCGTCAAGATAGCACTTTTCTCCGTAGAAGAAGCTGACGCCCTTGCAATTGATGATTTTCGTGCCGAGCCTTGTCTGCCCCTTCATGTCAGACATGTCAATCTGTTTGGTGGTATAGACCTGCTCTGCTCTGTCCTTGAGTTCATAGAAGGCGTTGATTCTGTATCTGGCTTTACCTGTCCTTGCACAAGGGGTGCTGCGAATCCATTCGAGTTCCCGGCGCAGGATGTTGCGGACCTTGTCGGTCTCGGCATTGTAGTTCGCTATGCGTTCCTCCCGTTTTTCGAGATAGTTCTGGTAGTTGCCTTTATATGTATAAATGGCTCCACGGTCCATTTCCATCACTATATTGCACACTCTGTCAAGGAAATAGCGGTCGTGGGTGACCATGAGCAGGGTGCAGCGTGAACGGCTCAGATAGTTTTCGAGGTATTCGATTGCATCAATGTCCAGATGGTTGGTCGGCTCGTCCATGATGAAGAAATCTGCCTCGCTTGCAAGCATCTGGGTCAGGGCCACCCTCTTGACTTCGCCTCCGGAGAGTTCCTTCATTTTCTGAGTACTGTCCGGGAGATTGAAGTTGGTCAGGAACTTGATGACTCGTCTCTCATACTCCCACAGATGCTCCTGATCGAGGTGTCTGACATAATTCTGACTGGATGCCATTATCTGGTCAAATATGCTTTTCTCCGGGTCGAATTCATAGTCCTGCTCAAGAAATGCTATCTTTATGTCTTTGAGGAACAGGATTTTACCGCCAGAATCGGATTTGTCCTTGCCGGCCAATATCCTCATCAGGGATGTTTTTCCCGTTCCGTTCGGAGCAATCAATGCTATCTTGTCGCCCTCGTTTATGTTGAAGCCGATGTGTTCGAAAAGAACTTTCGGCCCGTATGATTTCGATATGTTTTCTATTTGCAGGTAACTTGCCATTGCTTTCGTCCAATTTTGTTGTGAGAAATATCTCGACTACACCCTTCGGGTTTAGCACGATATGACAGACAATTCAGTCAGCTTCATCATTTTATCTGAAGAATCTGTCCACTTCCTTGACTGCTTCAGGCAGGGCGAAGACTGCCACTCGGTCGTAGGCCTGGATCTGAGTGTCACCGACTGCGATGAATGACTCGTTTCCACGGATGACTCCGCCCACGATGGCGTTTCGAGGGAAGTTGATGTCCTTGAGAGGGTATTGGGTGATTTTTGTGTCAGGTGCGACTATGAACTCCAGCACTTCCGCATTTGTGCCGCTCATATATTTGATGAAGCGGACTTTGTTGCTGAGGGTGAACTTGAATATCCTGCCGGCCGTAATCAGTTTCTTGTTTATGACCGCGTCCACTCCCATTCCTTCTGCCAGCCTGATGTATTCGAGGTTTTCCACTTCAGCAATGGTTCTGGAGACTCCGAGTCTTTTTGCTGCAACGCAGGCCAGAATGTTGGTCTCGGAATTGTTGGTGACTGCCACGAATGCATCATAATCCCTGATGGATTCTTCGAGCAGCATGTCAGAGTTGCGGCCGTCTCCGTTCACAACTATCACATTGTCAGGTAGTTTTTCGGACAAGTCGATGCATTTCTCCTTATTCATCTCGATTATCTTCACGGAGTCCACCTGCTTGCACAGCTGCCTTGCCACCATCTCGCCAATCGGACTTCCTCCGAGAATCATCAGTTTGTTCACCTCGATGTTCGTCTTTCCGATGTAGCTCATGAGCATTTCCATTCCCTCGCGTTTCGAGATGATGAATACAAGGTCATGGTATTTGAATTTTGTGTCGAATTTTGGGATGATGGTTTCATCTCCGCGTGCGATGGCAACAACTCGGAAGTTATGTCCCTGTGTTGCAGCGACTTGACTGAACTCTGCCATGTTCATTCCGATCAGTGGCGATTCGTCTTCGAGGCGGAATACGGCCATGTTCAGCTTGCCGCGTGCAAAGTCCATTGAGTCTGTGGAAGCGGTTCTGCGCAGAAGGTCCACTATTTCTCCGGCTGCAATTTTCTCAGGATAGAACAGCAGGTCGATGCCCATCTCTGTGAAGAGGGATTTGTTCTCGTATGTGAGGTATTCTTCTGTGTTGATTCTGGCTGTGGCTTTCTTGCTGCCGAGTTTCTTGGCAAGCATCGCACTGACGATGTTGACGTCTTGTGATTCGGAAGGATTCACGGCAATGAACAGGTCGGCACTGGATGCT
>CAMCIE010000198.1 GCA_945874815.1 uncultured Bacteroidales bacterium | reverse complement strand
TTCTTGATTGACTGTGGTGAGGGAACTCAGATGCGTATGCGCAATGCAGGAATATCATTCCTGAAGATTGAGCACATTTGTATATCCCACATCCATGGTGACCATATTTTCGGCATTTTCGGCCTGCTTTCCACCATGGGAATGCTCGGCCGCAGTGCCGGCCTGTCAATATACGGCCCGAGGGCATTCGGACCTGTACTGAAATTCTTCCTGTCATATTTCGGCGAGGGAATCAAGTTCGAAATCAACTTCGTGCCTCTGGAAATGAAGGAACCGCAACTTGTTTATGAAAATAAGGTGATGGAGGTCCTTGCTTTTCCGCTCAGGCATAGGATAGATACTTTCGGATTCATTTTCAGGGAGAAAACTCCGCCTTTGAACGTAAGGAAAGAAGCAATTTCCCAGTATCACCTCACCCTCGGTGAAATCGGCGCATTGAAGAGGGGGGAGGATGTCGTGCGCCCTGCAGGACCGGATACTGAGCCTTCCGTGGCTAATGGTTTCGTGCCTTGCTCCGGTACTGACGAGCCTCTGGTCATCAGAAACGAACAGGCGGCTTATCTGCCTTTCTCTCCGCGCAGCTATGCATATTGCAGTGACACCTCTCCTTTCCCTGAACTTTCAGAATGGGTGAAGGGCGTTGACCTTCTTTACCATGAGGCCACTTTTCCATCCGAGATGGCTGAAATGGCTGAAAAGACATTCCATTCCACAACGCTTCAGGCAGCTGAATGTGCATCCAAAGCTGGTGTCGGACGCTTGCTCGTGGGACACTATTCTTCCCGTTTTCAGGATGTCTCATTCTACCTGGACCAGATTCGCAGCATCTTCCCCACTTCGGGCCTTGCCCACGATGGGGACTGCATTGAGTTGGAGCTGAAAAGATAGTTGCTTTCGGGTAAATTACTTATATTTGCGTTTTGTGAATTTACGAAAATGAAAAATTGGATTTGTTTATTGACAGTCGCATTGATGGCTGTCCTGCCCCTGACAGCGGCGCAGGACTCTCCTCAGAGGAAATATATAGCCCAATATGCCTCGATGGCAGTGAATGAAATGTACCGGAGCGGCGTGCCTGCCAGCATCACCCTTGCTCAAGGTATGTTGGAGTCACGTAACGGTGAATCTCCACTTGCTTCAAAAGGAAACAATCATTTCGGTATTAAATGTCATAACACATGGGAAGGTGGCAAGATGTACTATGATGATGACCGTAAAGGGGAGTGCTTCAGGAAATATAAGAGCGTGGATGAGTCATTTCGTGACCATTCCGATTTCCTTCGCTATCGCGACAGATACAAATTCCTTTTTGACCTGAAAACTACCGATTACAAGGGTTGGGCTTACGGACTCAAGAAAGCCGGCTATGCAACGGATCCTGCTTATCCTCAGAAACTTATCAAGTTGATTGAGGATTATCAGTTATATAAGTACGATACAATGTCTGCCGAGGCTGACGTTTCAGTTCCGGATAAGGCAGTTACAGAGCAGGCACCTGCTGCAGAGAAGGACAAGAAGGCTGCGGAACAGAAAAGTACCAGGCCAAATAAGTCGTCAAAGCATGCAAAGGCTCCGAAGAAACGCAGGAAAAACGTACAGACCATCCCTGAATCACCACATCAGCTGGAACAGGCACAGCCTCTGGACAAGGAAAAACAAGAGGTATTCAGATTCCAGCTTACCAGAAAAACCTACTCACAGAACGGAGTACCTTTCATTTACTCAATTGAAGGTGAGACATACGAGTCCATTGCAAAACAATATAATCTTTTCACTAAGGAATTGTTGAAATTCAATGACTTGAGTAAGTCTGAACCACTCTCTCCAGGGACAGTGGTATATCTTCAGGCCAAGAAGAAACAGACACGCAGCGGACTTGACAAATATGTATGCGAGGGAGGAGAGAATCTCAGGGATATCGCCCAGAGGTATGCAGTACGTCTGTCATCCATTGTAAAACTCAACTCATTGGACATGAACACTCCTCTTCGTGAAGGTGATGTCCTCAAACTCAGAAAGTGATGAAGAAGAAAACCAAACGCAAGTTATCGACCGTGCTCCTGACTGTCGCAGTGGTATCAGCCGCAGTTGTCGGGACACTTGGCGGAATCTGGTACATTGACAATAAAAGTCCGAACTTCTCGTCAGACTATGTGCTCTATGTACCCGAGGGCATGGATGCTGATGCAGTACTTGACTCTTTGTCATCAGGAGCCGGGCTCATCAGGAGGCCGAGCCTTGAAAGAATGTTCAGTAAAATGAACGTCCCGGAAGTGCTCAAATGCGGAAGATATGTCATAGAGCCGGGATTCACAAGCATTTATGTGGCAAGAATGCTGGCATTCGGATGGCAGACTCCCCAGAATCTCACACTTTCGGGAACAATGAGAAACAAAGGGGTGATTGCCCGGAAAATATCGAACCAGATGATGGTGGATTCAGCCAGTGTGGCCACCGCCCTCAATGATTCGTCTTTCCTTGCATCTTACGGCTTCACTCCTGAAAATGTATTCGCTCTCATCCTGCCGGACACCTACCAGATGTACTGGACGGCGTCAATATCCCAGATTTTCGACCGTTTCAAAAAGGAATATGATGCGTTCTGGACGCAGGACAGGCTTCAAAAGGCTGCCAAACAGAAACTTACGCCCATGCAGGTGTCAATCCTGGCATCAATTGTCAGCGGAGAAACCCTTAAGACATTTGAATATCCGAAAATTGCAGGGGTATATCTGAACCGTTACCATAAAGGCATGAAGCTCCAGGCAGACCCTACGGTATGTTTCTGCTATGATTACACTCTGGACAGGGTTCTGCGCAAGCACCTGACCATCGATTCGCCTTACAATACATATAAATATGCCGGACTGCCTCCAGCTCCGATCAATGTCCCGCCGAAGGCATGCATCGACGCCGTCCTCAATCCCGACAGCCACGGATACATCTACTTCTGCGCTTCACCAGCCTTCGATGGTACCCACCGCTTTGCCGTCACATATTCGGAACACATGAAAAACGCCCGCGAATTCCAGAGGGAACTTACCCTCCGCCGCCGGGCCGCAAAGAATAAATAAGCCATGCATACAAGACAGGAAAAACTTGAGGCATTCGGAAGAATCCTCGACATACTCGACGAACTCAGGGTGAAATGCCCATGGGACCGCAAACAGACAAATGAATCACTGCGCCCTCAGACTATTGAGGAGTGCTACGAACTCAGTGATGCCATCCTCAAGGCAGATGGTCATGAAATCTCCAAGGAACTCGGAGATGTTCTTCTTCATGTGCTGTTCTATGCCAAGATAGGGGAAGAAAAACAGGAATATGATATCGTGGATGTAATCAACTTCCTGTCCGATAAGCTGATATACCGTCATCCTCATGTCTTTTCATCATCTCAGGTGGGCTCTGCCGAGGAAGTTGTCAAACAGTGGGAAATGCTCAAAACCAAGGAAAAAGACGGAAATAAACGTGTGCTTTCAGGTGTTCCTGACACCCTTCCTCCTCTTTTGAAAGCCTACCGCATGCAGGACAAGGCAAGGGGAGTCGGTTTCGACTGGGAGAAAAAGGAACAGGTCTGGGACAAGGTGAAGGAAGAAATGGGAGAGTATCAGGCTGAACTGGACGCAATGGAGCAGGCATCTACTCCGGAGGAAGCGGCTCAGGCGAAGAACCGCGCCGAGGAGGAACTCGGAGATTTCCTCTTTGCAACTGTCAATGCAGCAAGACTTTATGGTCTCAATCCGGATACGGCTCTTGAACGCACCTGCGCGAAATTCAAACGCCGTTTCACCTATCTT
>CAMCIE010000197.1 GCA_945874815.1 uncultured Bacteroidales bacterium | reverse complement strand
GTCTCTGCTCGCTCAAATGAACCCTGTCAATTATCTCATGGAGGTTAGCGGAAATCTCTTCAAAAGGCCGTGTCGAATCTATCATCGCAAGCACTACTGAGGCATCATCAATCTTCTGAAGCGTCCTCTGAATTCCTATTTTTTCGATTGTTTCATCTGTTTCGCGCAGACCTGCAGTGTCAATGAAACGGAAGAGAACACCGTCAAGGACAAGGGTTTCTTCGATGGTGTCGCGCGTTGTTCCGTGAATGTCTGAAACGATGGCTCTCTCTTCGCCCAGAAGCGCATTCAGCAGTGTACTCTTACCTGCATTCGTTGCACCTGCAATCGCCACAGGAACGCCATTTTTGATGGCATTCCCAGCCTTAAAACTGCCGACAAGACGGCCTATATGGTCAAGGGTCGCTTCCACAAGCTCCTTCAGGCGTCCTCTGTCGGCAAATTCCACTTCTTCTTCACTGAAGTCCAGTTCGAGTTCCATCAAAGACACGATTTCGAGCAGGCTGGAGCGCATCTTTTTCAATTCTGAAGAGAAGCCTCCCTTGAGTTGACGCATTGCAATCCTATGAGCAGCAGCATTCTGCGATGCTATCACATCTGCTACGGCCTCAGCTTGGGCGAGGTCCATCTTGCCATTTATGAATGCCCTCTGGGTGAATTCGCCGGGCTCGGCACTCCTTGCACCGGCCTTAAGCAAAAGGTTGATTATCTGAGAAACGATGTATGCTGAGCTGTGGCACGATATCTCCACGGAATTCTCTCCCGTGTAGGAATGGGGAGCCTTGAAAATGCTGACGAGCACCTGATCAAGAATTTCTTCCGATTCACTGAATATCGTACCAAAACGAATGCTGTAGCCTTCGGCTTCGCTGATTTTGCCTCGCTTGCATTCCACCACCGTATCTGCAATGGTCAGCGCCTGAGGGCCGCTCACCCTGATTACCGAGATGGCACCTGTTCCCGGAATGGTCGCAGGTGCGCAGATTGTATCATCGTTTCCTGATATATACATAGCTAAAGTTTCGCTAATTGTTTCTTATTATGGTCCTGAAGGTTGTGCCGCTTGCGAAACATATGTTACCTGAGATACTTCTTGAAGAACTTCCAGATTTCCCCATAGGTATCCATGTCCTTGGCAGCCCAGCTGTGTCCTCCGTTTTCAACCTCATAAAGCCAGACTTCTGCTGAAGGACCGCCTTTCCATGCTGCTTTCCCTCCGCTGTAAACAGTCTTGGTGACTTTGTTTCTTATCAGAGGCAGTTCCTCCTGAGAGAACCTGGTGCATCCATTGATTGAAGTGACGTATGCAACTGCAAGTGGTACAGGAAGATATGCTCCCCAGCCGCCCTCATTGTCCGGATCGCCGTTCCATAGGGAAGTCTTGTCCCTGGTCCCATGGACCTCCATGAATGGGACAGGGGAAGAGTATTCCCGGTCCATGTCTGTCAGGGTAAGACCGGCAATCGATGCTATTGCCGAGAATGTCTCAGGACTATGCATGGCCATCAGGTAACACATCTCTCCTCCGTTGGACATACCGGTAAGGAATACATCCGTTTTGCTCAAAGCATATTCCTTCTGAAGATGGCAGACAAGTTTTTTAAGAAATGCGATGTCGTCCTGCTTCCATCCTTTTTGGAAAGGATAGCCTACATTCCAGCTGTTCTTGCCCTTGTGGTCCTTTGCTCCGGTAGGAAAACACACTGCAAATCCTTCCCGGTCAGCAAGATCCAGAAACTGCACATGGCCCTTGGCTCCATTTCCTCCATAACCGTGAAGGACGACAATCAAAGGACGTCCCGATTCAAAGGCAGGTGCATCTATAGAAGGGACATACACGAAACATTCCCTCATAAGTCCCTGGTCTTTAAGTTCTATCCTGTGGCATCGTTTCTCAATGTCAGTGGGTCCGTCCTGAGCAAGGCAATCAAGGTTTGATAGCCCGAGGAAAAGGAAGATTAAAATAAAAAACTTCTTCATAACATCATTTTACCAATGGGAAATCCGACAAAGACCTGCCGACAAAATCCGGTATGACATAATCGGCATACTGTGAAACTACTGAAGCAGGATTGGTTGTAGCAAGTCCCACCAATGTGGCACCGGAAGCCTTTCCTGCCTGAAGCCCGCTGACCGAATCCTCAAATACGATGGTTTGCGAAGGCAAGGCGCCGAACCTTTCCATTCCACGGATGAAACATTGTGGAGAAGGCTTGGATTCTGTAAAATCTTCGCTCATCAGGACATGGTCAAAAAGAGAACGCAACTGAGGATGCCTGCTGAATACCACTTCCATTTTCTTGGCATTTGAACTCGTTACGACTGCCATAGGTATTCCGGCGGATTTCAGGGAGATTAAAAATTCCTCCGCTCCCGGAACAAAGTCATAAGGCATGCTATTCTCGAATTCATCCAATTCGGCCGTAATCTTCTCTCTGTCAGAACCGTTGGTAAACCATTCTTTAAAAATATGAACCAAGGTCTGCCCCTTGATTCTTCTGCAGAAATCCTTAATTCCAAGATATTTCAAACCAATCTTGTCCCAAAAGAGGGTATAATTCGTCTCAGTGTCAAGTATCACTCCGTCCAGATCAAACAAAGCAACGATATTGCAATTTTTCATTCCTAAACTATTAATTTTCTGTCTCCCGTTCAATGGGAGAATCACGAATTTGCAAAGTTATAAAAATTGATGAACATTTCCTCATATTTGAAATAGCCTGTCAAAAGCAAGGATTTATCGATTTTTATACTTAAATTTGCATGTTTTGTTGTTAATTTTCAGACAAAATCGAATCAGTTTTGAAGTATTATAATTAAATCGACAGTAATATTTTATGGGAAAAGTAATACTGACTGGCGACCGTCCTACCGGTAAACTCCATCTGGGACATTATGTCGGTTCCCTCAGAAGAAGGGTAGAGCTCCAGAATTCAGGCGAATTTGAGAAAATATTCATTATGATTGCTGATGCTCAAGCACTTACCGACAATGCAGATAATCCTGAAAAAATCCGTCAGAACATAATTGAAGTTGCTCTTGACTACCTGTCTGCAGGTCTTGACCCTGAAAAAGTGACAATTTTCATCCAATCACAGGTACCTGAGTTGTGCGAGCTTGCTTTCTATTATATGAACCTTGTGACTGTGCAGCGTCTTCAGAGAAACCCGACCGTGAAGACCGAAATCCAGATGCGCGGTTTCTCGGACAATGATGAGGAAGAGACTCAGAACAAAAAGGGAATTCCTGTCGGATTTTTTACCTATCCGATCAGCCAGGCCTCAGACATCACTGCATTCAGGGCAACCACCGTTCCAGTCGGCGAGGACCAGTGCCCGATGATTGAGCAGACCAGAGAAATCGTACACAAATTCAATGCTGTTTATGGCGAAACATTGGTAACGCCTGAAATCATGCTTCCGACCAACTGTGTATGCAGCCGCCTTCCCGGCACTGACGGCAAGGCCAAGATGAGCAAGTCCCTCGGCAACTGCATCTATCTTTCCGATACATCAAAGGAGGTGAAAAAGAAAATCAACAGTATGTACACCGACAGTGGCCACCTTCAGATCACTGACCCGGGAAAAGTAGAGGGAAATGTCGTATTCACGTATCTTGATGCATTCTGCACCGACGAACATTTCGCAAAATTCCTACCTGAGTATCAGAATCTCGAAGAAATGAAGGCACACTACCGCAGGGGAGGCCTCGGAGACGGCACATGCAAGAAATTCCTCTTCAACATCATGGAGGACATACTCCAGCCAATCCGCGAAAGGCGTCATATCTACGAGCAAAATATCCCGCAGGTGTAT
>CAMCIE010000196.1 GCA_945874815.1 uncultured Bacteroidales bacterium | reverse complement strand
GCCGTAGCTGTCGTCGATGTTGTCACCGGTCTGTCCACCCGGGCAGTCATGCATGTCAAGTATCATGTAAAGTCCCTCTTCCCTGCACCAGCCTACTACCTTGTCAACGATTTCAAAACCGTCCTGGGCCGATGTAAGCCCCATGTAGTCCTCGTCTGTGAAAAGCTTGTAGTTGAACGGGAGCCTGATGGTATTGGCTCCGCATGAAGCTATGAATTTGATATCTTCTCCGGTTATATAATTGTCCTTGAACCTTTTCCAGAAAGAAGCCGCCTCGTCGGGTCCGACAAGTTCGCAAAGCATGGTATTGATGAAACCGGCAGAGCTGGTCTTCTTGAAGCCGAACATGTAACCTTCCGGATTGAGCCAGTTGCCGAGATTAGTACCGCGTATTTCAAGAGGGGTCCCGTCAGGACGGACCAGATTCATCCCTTCGATTCTCACGAAATCATTTTCATTCACTGTAGAACAGCCGTAAAGGGCGCACAATGCCGCCACCAGACAGATAAGGAATCGTTTCATAGTTTTCATGTTTCTGTTTACAATAAATAAAGTATTTGGCAAGGTAAAAATCTCTAGGGCATTCTCGACCTCGTCCACCGTAAGAAACCGACGCCGTCGCGATTAGCACGGACCAAATCAAGATAACCTTCAGGTACGTACGTCACGAAAGAGGGTGCTACCGTACACCCGTTCAGGAGAACGGCCCCAAACAGCAATATCCTGATAAGACGATTCATATCACTTCTGGAAAACCCTTACATAATCGACTTTCATGGTACAAGGCAGGGCGCTCTCGTCAACTCCTGCATAGTTGCCCCAGGAACCTCCCCAGGCCAGATTCAACGTGATGTAGAAAGCCTTGTCGAAATTATATGTAACACAGACATCATACAGATTCCTGTAATGCTCAAAACGATGTCTGTCATCCATTTCACCGGACATCAGCCCCTCTGATATGCCTTCTATCTTCTGTCTGTGCTCCCTTGTGTAGAACTGCGATTCGTTCAATATGGCATCAAGCCTCGCAAGTTCCTCCTTGATGTCCTGCGACAAAGGAGACGCATTGGAGACAATGCAGAAAAAGAACAGCAATATCAGAGGTGCCCGGTATTTCATGATTCAGACTTGATTATTCCTTGCGCTCGGCAGTTGAACTGAGGAAGAGTTCGTCCATCTGCTCCTGGTCGATGTAGGAAGGAGAGTCAATCATCACGTCGCGACCCTGGTTGTTCTTAGGGAAGGCGATGTAGTCGCGGATGGTCTCCTGGCCGCCGAAGAGGGCGCAGACACGGTCGAAGCCGAATGCGAGTCCTCCGTGAGGCGGTGCTCCGAACTTGAATGCGTTGATGATAAAACCGAATTTATAGTCGGCGTCTTCCTTGCTGATGCCGAGGATTTCGAACATTCTTTCCTGCATTGCAGCCTCATGGATACGGATGGATCCGCCGCCAAGCTCTGTGCCGTTTAGCACGAAGTCATAAGCGTTGGCGCAGACCTTTTCGAGGTCTTCCTTCTTGTCTGAGTAGTACCAGTCGAGGTGTTCAGGCTTCGGAGCTGTGAACGGATGGTGCATTGCGTAGAATCGCTGGGTCTCGTCATCCCACTCGAAGAGAGGGAAATCCACGATCCAGAGCGGTGCAAAGTTGTATGGGTCGCGAAGTCCGAGGCGGTTGCCCATCTCAAGACGAAGTACGCCGAGCATGGTCTGAGTCTTTCTCTTTGCGCCGCAGAGCACGAGCATCATGTCGCCCTTGCCGGCTCCGAGACGGTCTGCAACTGCCTGAAGCTGCTCAGGAGTGTAGAATTTGTCGATTGAAGACTTGATGCTTCCGTCCTCGTTCACCTTGATATATACAAGGCCTTTTGCACCGACCTGAGGTCTCTTCACCCATTCGGTGAGCTCGTCAATCTGTTTGCGGGTATATGAAGCGGCACCCTCAACATTGATGGCACCGATATATTCAACTCCATCGAATACAGAGAAGCCATATCCTTTCACAAGGTCTGTTATCTCATTGATTTTCATACCAAAACGGATATCCGGCTTGTCGCTGCCATAGAAATCCATTGCATCGTACCAGCTCATGCGCGGAATCGGGTTCGGAATCTCCACATCCAGCACGTTCTTGAACAGCGTCCTCATCATTCCCTCGAATGTGTTCAGCACGTCTTCCTGCTCCACGAATGACATTTCGCAGTCAATCTGGGTGAACTCAGGCTGACGGTCAGCACGGAGGTCCTCGTCACGGAAGCAGCGCACAATCTGGAAATAGCGGTCGTAGCCGGCAACCATCAGAAGCTGCTTGAATGTCTGAGGTGACTGAGGAAGGGCATAGAACTGTCCCGGATTCATTCTTGAAGGCACCACGAAGTCGCGTGCTCCCTCCGGAGTCGATTTGATGAGATATGGAGTCTCGATCTCAAGGAAGTTCTGTGCATCCAGATAGTTGCGCACCTCATGTGCAATCTGGTGACGGAGCTTGAGGGCTTTCTGAAGCGGATTCCTGCGGAGGTCGAGGTAGCGGTACTTCGCACGGAGTTCCTCGCCGCCGTCGCTCTCATCCTCGATGGTGAAAGGAGGGGTGTTGGCCTTGTTGAGGACTTTGATGTTCTCCAGGCTTATCTCTATGTCACCTGTTGGCATCTTCGGGTTTTTGCTCTGGCGCTCGATCACCTTGCCTGTGACCTGGATGACCCACTCGCGGCCGAGTGATGAAGCTGTTTCAATGAGTTCGGGAGCAGCGGAAGCATCCACGACGAGCTGGGTGATACCGTAACGGTCACGCAGGTCAATGAATGTCATGCCTCCAAGTTTCCTTGATTTCTGCACCCATCCGGCAAGGGTAACGACCTCGCCGGCGTTTTCTATGCGGAGCTGTCCGCAAGTATGTGATCTGTACATATTTATATTATTGTTATGTTATTTCTCGATTATGACCTCGCCGTGGTCCTTTGCAACGGCCTCTTTCCATTTGTCGGTATATCCCGGCTGAGTGATGCCTGCAGGAATGCTGTCAGTGTGTCCGTTGGTGACGAATGATCCGTCAGGGTTCTGTGCCTTGACATTGCCGTCGATGTATTTGACAAGCAGAAGCTGCTCGAGGGCTACCCATTTCTCGAAGATTTTCTGTGCATTGGATACAGAAAACTCTGTAAGATATTCTTTTACAGCAGTGAAAGGATCTTCCTTCCTGCAGACTTTGTCGTTGCGTTTAATCTGTTTAACCGGTTTTCTGAGAGCCGCCTCGTGCATTGCGAGTGCCTGTTCGTCGGCCTTTGCGACAGCCTCGACCATGGAGTTTTCCCAGGCGTCAATCTCGGCGCGCACTGTAGGAGCCATGATATTGTACATCTTGTAGCAGGCGTTGGTCACACGGTTGTTCATCCAGAAAGATGAAGTCGCAGAATAAGTAATCATGTTGCCGTTTCCTTCACGGAAGCACTCAGGAATCTCATTTGTCGAGGTGTAAATAGGTGTAAGATAGCTGGTTGCTGCATCGTCGCATCCGAACCAGTCAACTCCGCCAATCTCGTCAGGCAGCCATCCGCGTGCCTGTCCCACGAACCAGAATCCGGTCTGCTGGGTGGCAATGGCCCTTTCGTTGGTGTACTGCTTGCCTTCCCATTCGAAGCCCATTGGCCTCCAGCGGTATGGGAGCGCATTTCCACCGGCTCCGATGTCGGTGGTCATATCCATCGGGGTACCCTCATAATGGTCTCTCATCACGTCCGCAACGTTCTTCACCGCGATTTTGCGGGATGGCTTTACGAAAAGAGGGAATCTCTTGGAAGCATCGTGTCCGAGGGCATATTCAACATAATCA
>CAMCIE010000195.1 GCA_945874815.1 uncultured Bacteroidales bacterium | reverse complement strand
GCGCGGAGCCGGATATTCGCTTGCATGAGGATCCGAGCCACAAATGATTACAGCATCCCACCCTTTGTCGGACATTAGTGAGCGAAGGGCAGCGATTCTGCCCGCATGAATGTATCCGTTCATAAAATTCAGATTATATGCGACGCAATTTAGACAATTTCCGCGACAATTCCGTCTGAAATGAAGAAAGACTCTTCAGGAATCCTTATCCTGCCTCCGTCAATCCTGACCAGGGCCCCGTTCAGAAGCATCCTGTCCACCGCTTTTTCATCGGCATGGGTGCGGAGAAACTGCTCCTGCACTCCCCTGTCAGTCCTGAGAGACAGCATGATGGTTTCAAGGTCATATTGCTCTGTATCAAGAGTTTCCGACTCACGCACCGCAGCTGGTGAAGTGCTTGAAAGATAAGCCTTCAAGTCTGGAAGGTTCCACCTTCGAATCATCCGCCCCAGTCCCGTGCCACCGTCCCCCATAATGAAACTGTGCGCACCCGGACCGAAACCTATATAAGGAATATGCGCCCAGTAGGCAGAATTATGGACAGCCTCCCGCCCCGGCAGGGCAAAATTGGATATCTCATAGTGGTGGTAACCCTCCTGGGAAAGAACGCGGCAAAGTATGTCATATTGCTCTCGGCAATGTTCCTGGTCTGCCTCTGCAAAGCGGCCCTGCCTGACCTGTTCGGCCAGCATACTCCCGGGCTCGACAGAAAGCTGGTATGCAGATACATGGGAAGGCCGGTTTCCGGACGGAGGTATGGAAAGTGCCTGACGGACAGTCTTTTCCCAGTTGTATGCATCCAATTGTGGAAGCCCGAAGATAAGGTCTATGCTGATATTCTTCACCCCGGCCTGTTCGATTATGGAGTATGCGCGGCGGGCTGTTTCGGAATCGTGGCGACGGTTCATCCACTTGAGAATCCCATCATCAAAGGACTGGACTCCCATGCTTATCCTGTTTACGCCCAACTTGATCAGCCCTTCAATATATGCCGGTCCTTTCTCAACGACATCTTCCGGATTGACCTCCACAGTAAATTCATCGAAAGGGCCGGGATGCCCTGCCCGGGAAAGCGCCCCGACAACGGATTCAAAAAAAGAAAGCGGCAGCACCGAAGGGGTGCCGCCACCTATATACAATGTATTCACGTCCCCTGAAATCTCATTTTTCTCCGACATGATTTCAGCCGTCAGGGCAGAGCTAAATTGCTCAAACAGAGTATCCTGACCAAGTGCGACTTCATTTCTCCGGCATTTTGGAACCGCCTCGGAATAAAAGTCGCAATAAGTGCAGAAACTTCTGCAGAAGGGAACATGGATATATATCACGACTATCTCAGGAGCAATTCGGTCTCACCCAGGCGAGACTGCTCGGTATAAGCCTCGATGGTGTAAATTCCTTTGACATACTCAGTGATGTCGTTCAGATAAATGGCGACATCTATCTCCTTGCCCTGATAGTCAATCTCTCTGGAAGCAGAGCAAATCATAGGCTCGCCGTTGAGTTCGAAAGTCCTTTGGGTGCCATTTGTAAGCAAAACCCCGTCCGGTCCCTTTACACGGATATAAATCCTTACCGGTCCCTTCGGAGCAAGGTCATTTTCAACCAGACTGAGGGTTGAAAGCAGACGGACTACCCTGCTGCTTCTGTCTGTAACTTTGTCAGATGAGTTGTATGCCTCGACTCTCAGTCCTCTTGCCTTGATGACAGATCCTGCAGCTACCTGTCCGCTGAGGCTCTCGACTGTCTTGGAAAGCTCTTCGGACTGCCTCCTGCTCTCCGCTGCCTCACGTCTTGCTGCAGCAGCATCGGCAGTCAGCTTCTTGTTCAATGTATTGAGAGAGTCAATCTGTACGATGTAGCTCTTCATAATGCTTCTCAAGGTACCGAGCTCTTTCTCATATTGTCTCATCTTGCTTCTGTTGGCAGCATCGGTCTTTTTGATGCGCTCGATAAGCTGTGACACTTCCTCCCTTGAGGAATCAAGCTGTGAATTTATGCTGTCATAGTCCGAAGACAGTGATGCATAATCATTCTGCAGATCGATCATCTGCTGGGTAAGTTCCTGCTTGTCAATTGTCAGTTCATTCACAAGCGAAGATTTTTGCCACCACACATATGCCAGGGTACCTGCAAGAATCACAGCTACTCCTATGAGCACATACATCAAAGTTTTCAGATTTTTTTCTTCCATATCAGTCAAATTTTCTCTGTTTTGGTTAAACGAATCGCAAATTTAGGAAAATTCCCATATATTTGCACCACTTGCCGTTCAGGCAAGCGAATTATTAACAATTTTGAAGCCACCTATTATGAAATACCTTGTCAGAGCTATCAAATATTTCTTTTATTTTTCAATTCTTTGCAGTCTGATCATCGGAGCCCTTGTCTTTATCGGAGCCGTAGAAGGCAATATTGACACTATCTTCCGCGGAGGATGGATGGCAGTCCTGAAAATGGCCCTGCTCTTTGCAGGTGTAGCCGCCATATACCCGAAAATAGGATTCATCACCCGTGATGCCGTCACAGCTAAGCCATGGAAGGAGTCAAGGGAGGAATTCATCAGCCTGATGAAGGAAAGAAATTATGAATTGGAGTCAGAAAACGACCAGACCGCGACCTTCAGGTACAGGGGCATGGCCGGAAGAATAAGCAGAATGCTCGAAGACAGGATTACCGTAAGCACAAGTGCCGACGGTATTGTACTGCTTGAAGGCCTCAGGAAAGATGTCCTGAGACTTTGCATGGCCATCGAGAACCGATTCCGTCCGGAAGAATAAGATTCCCGGACGTTTTCTTGCCCGGAAAACTAATCTCTGAGTTCTCCGGCATCTATCTTTTTGGCTACCTCGTCCAGAGCCTGCCAGAACTCCTCGCCGAAATATCTTTCAATCGGCTCCCTAAGGAACTGATATACACGTATTTTTTCTCTCTTTCCCTTGGCAAATGCATCCTTGCAGATGTCCCATCTGTGAAGGTTGAGGGCCTTTGTGCCATTGCGAAGGGTTGACACCCTGATGGGATAGAGCCAGCATGAAATGGGTTTCCTGAAGTCGCCCTTTCCCTGGAACCAGCATCGTTCCATCGAGCAGAAGCAATTGCCATTTTCATCAAAAAGCGTGTAGGCGCACTCCTCACCTCCCGGGACAAGAGGAGTCACTATGTCCCCGTCAACATCTATTTCAAAAAAGCCTTTGTCCTGTACTGCCTTGCGGCCGGCTTCAGGCATTATTGGAGAAAAAACGGGATAGTTTTTCTCAATGGCCTCAACCTCGCATTCCTCCAGGGGAGCACCGCTGTCACCGATTACACAGCAGCATCCCTTGCACTTCTCATAGTCACAGGCATAGTATTCGGTCAGAATCTCGTCCGAAACGAGACAATCATCAATCTGAATTATCATTCCGTGTTTCATTATTTATTACTGTCTTTTATCAGATATTCCACTCTGCTTCCCCTGACAAGTTTATCCAGCAGGTCTGACACCTTCTGGGACGACACGCCGTCAACCTTGGATAACAGGTTGGTATATAAATCCTTACCATCCATATAGCGTCTTGTAAGGATTTCCATCCACCACTGAGGGTCCTTCATCTGGGTTTCCAGTTTGCCTTTGATATTCTTCTTGCATGCTGCAAGTTCCTTGTCGCTGACTGCTTCTTTTCCGATCTCTCCGATGCAGGAGCGGATCATGGAAAGGGTCCGCAAAGGATCAGCTGGCTGATTGTCAAGTGCAAATCCGGAAGCATCGGCAATTCCTGTCTTTATCCGCATCCTGGCCCTTTCCTGAGGGTAGATGAACACTTCTGATGATACATCTGCATACATTCCGGACTTCGCCAGAGTCTCTGACAAGCGTCTT
>CAMCIE010000194.1 GCA_945874815.1 uncultured Bacteroidales bacterium | reverse complement strand
AAGGATTGCGTAAAGTGGTTCGACAAGAGCGTGCGTATTGTATTCCGTTGGACTTTTGACGTGAATTTATGAAAAGGTTTTTGTTTGCATTGATTTCGGCTGCGGTGTTTGCGACCGGCAATGCTCAAACTTCAGAGAATATGAAAGTTGTTGCACATAGGGGTGGTGCCCTGATCGGAAATGAGAATACTCTCTCTGCATTTGAGAACGGGATAAGAGCGGGTGCAGATTTGATTGAACTGGATGTACATCTGACTGCGGACTCAGTGGTTGTGGTTTGTCACGACCCGAGCTTGAACCGCACCACTGACAGCAAGGGCAGGATTTGCGACCTCACACTGGAGCAGTTCAAGCAGGCGAGGGCCCTGGACCGGGAGACCGGAAAACCGACCGATGAAGCTTTGCCGACCTTGGCGGAGGCTTTGGACCTGATTAAGGGGAGGGCCGGGGTGCTGTTGGAAATCAAGAAGTTCCGCAAGGGGAAATATGATGGGATTGAGGAAAAGGTGCTCAAACTCATAGAAGAGAAGGGGATGCACGATGATGTAATCTGCCAGTCTTTCGACGATGAAGTGATTGAGAAAATCCACAGCCTGGACCCAACCATAAGGGTGGAGAAACTGATTTTCTGCACTTTGCCATTCGGACGCTGCTTTGACGGACGCATCACGGCCTTCTCTTTTGAAAAATATGCCTATTGTGCCTCAATCAATGTCTATTACAAATTCGCTTCTGATGCATTCATAAAGCAGTGCCACAATGCGGGACTTGAAGTCAAGGTGTGGACAGTCAATGAGTTGAAGAACCTTAATCCGAATGTGGATGGAGTCATTACCAACCGCCCGGACCTGTTCCGCAAGCATCTGGATGCGGTCGGCAAGTAAACCATAATCAAAAAAATTGCACAAAATCCGTGCAAAGGTAGCGAAATTAAATATTGTTTTAATTGTAGGCCCAAACTTCCGGAAGAGATGATAAATGTTGTAGAAATGGACGGAAATTGCTACCTTTGCGGACAGATGATTTGAAATCATGCCTTGAAAAACCTTGCCGCTTTTTGCCTTACTGATATTTTAATTAATAAAAAGTGATGTTAAGGTTTGTTTTTCCGGGGCACGTGTCCCATGCCAAATTCTTTTTGGCTCTGTTACTCAGTGTCTTGTGTTCCATGCAGGGCAATTTTTCTTATGCCAAGGACAATCCCGGCAGCCGGTCGGAAGTTGAGGCTACCAGAAAATTCATCTCAAGGCAGATGCCGCTTTCTGTCAGGTATAGTAATGCAGACACTTTGGGATGTATACCAATGCCGAAGCCATATAGTGTGCCCTGCGTTAAAGGTATCTTCCAGGATATGTTCTATTGGGACACTTATTTCACCAATCTCGGACTGCTGTCACTCGGCGATGTGGAACAGGCCCGGAACAATGTAGACGATATCCTGTACCTTATAGACAGGTTCGGCTATATGCCTAATGCATCTAACCGTGCTCTGCTCAACCGTTCACAACCTCCGTATGCTTCCATGATGGTGGATGAAGTGTTCAAGGTGACGGGTGACCTTCAATGGCTTCGCCATGCTGTGGAAATACTTGAAAGGGAATATGATTTCTGGATGACAGAACGCATGTCGCCATCCGGGCTGAACTGTCACGGCAATTCGGCGACGGAGCAGGAACTCCGTGAATTCTATTCTTATATGACCACCAGGATTCCTTCCCTTTCATGGGACATTCCCGATGAGGAAAGGATTATGCGCGGTTCTCATTTCCTGTCTGAAGCGGAGTCCGGATGGGATTTCAGTCCCCGTTTCGATTCTCGTTGCGAGGATTTCAATCCGATAGACCTTAATGCCAATCTTTATATCTATGAGAAGAATTTTGTGAAATTCTATGACCTGCTCGGTATTACTGGAGGGGGCAGATGGGAGAAGGCTGCATCCCGGCGCAAGAAACTGATGGAGAAACTTTGCAGGAACAGGACAGACGGGCTTTACTATGATTATGACTGGAAAAACAGACGGCAGGGCACCGTCTTCTCCTCAGCCGTATTCAACCTGTTGTGGGCAGGCATCCTTTCGAAAAACGATGCTGAAGCGGTAAGGAGGGCTCTTCCCAGACTGGAGGCGGAGTGCGGGATTGTCGCCTGCGAGCCGGCGGTACGCACGACAGCCTACCAGTGGGACTCTCCGAATGCGTGGGCAAGCTTCAACAATCTGGCCGTTCAGGGACTTGATGCCTATGGCTATAAGGAAGATGCACGGAGGGTGGCTCAAAAATATGCCGATGCCATTTCAGGCATATACATGTCTACAGGAAACCTATGGGAAAAATATAACGGAGTGAAGGGGAATATTGAAGTGACAAATGAATACGAACTTCCTCCGTTCATGGGATGGACGGCTGGAGCATTTATGTATGCTACCGATTATCTCGGATATCCTCCGGTGAATACGGTCCTTGAAGTGACGGACCTGACTACAGAAATGTCACATGCTCCTCTTTGTGTCGAGAGCGTGCATCCACGGCTGTCCTGGAAACTGAAGAGCGATGCGCAGTCGGTCATGCAGAAGTCCTATCGTGTTACAGTAGCTTCAGACCCGTCCCTGCTCGCAGCTGGAGGAGATATGTGGGATTCAGGTACCGTACAGTCAGACAGTTCGGTATATGTCCCGTATAGAGGGAGGATGCTGGAGCCTATGACAAGGTACTGGTGGCAGGTGGAGATTGAAGACAACCGGGGACACATTGCGAAAAGCTGCCCTGTAATGTTTCAGACTGGCATTACAGGCGGGGAGAATGCCTGGGGTGCGGAATGGATAGGAGGAGAACTGCCCGGGGACAGGCCGATGGAGGCTGTTCCTGCGCGTTATCTCCGCAAGCAGTTTGTCCGTGAAGGGAAAAAGGTGAAGTATGCCACCCTGTATATAGTCGGACTCGGGCTTTATGAAGCATTCCTCAACGGAAAACGGATAGGGGATGCCGTGCTGCAGCAGATGCCGACTGAGTATACGAAACTTATCCGCTATAATGCACATGATGTGACGGATATGCTGAAATCTGGCAGCAATACTGTCGGGATTACTTTGTCGAACGGACGTTTTGCTCCGGAGGGAATGAAGACCATGAAATGGTTTGGCTTTCCGAAGCTGTTCTGCCGTCTGGAGATAGTCTATGATGACGGCTCGCGGCAGAGTGTAGTCAGCGACGGTACATGGAAACTTACAGATAACGGTCCTGTCCGTGCCGCCAGTGAATACAATGGCGAAGTCTATGACGCCCGTCTTGAAATGGACGGGTGGGCCTGCAACGGCTATGACGATTCATCATGGATTCCGGCTCCGCTCACAGGCTGTCCCGGAGGCCGCTTTGAACCTCAGATGAATCCGTCCATAAAGATAATGGATGTGATTATGCCGCGCAGCCTGCGTGAAACTCGTCCGGGCGTATACGTGCTTGACATGGGACAGAATATGGTGGGATGGCTACAATCAAAATTCCGCTGGGGAAAGCCCGGGCAGGAAGTGAAGATACGTTTTTCAGAGACACTTAATCCGGACGGTTCCCTTTACGTGGACAACCTCCGCAGCGCAAAGTGCTGTGACACCTATATATTCAAAGGACTCGGCGAGGAGACCTGGGAGCCGTCCTTTACATACCGGGGTTTCCGCTATGCCGAAATAAGCGGCCTTGACTACGTCCCTTCCGACAATGAGTTCCTTGGAATGGTGATTCATGACGAAATGGATGTCACCGGAACTTTCACCACGTCCGACCGTGTAATCAATCAGGTCTACAGGAATGCGTTCTGGGGCATCAGGGGCAATTACAGGGGAATGCCTACAGACTGCCCGCAGCGCGATGAG
>CAMCIE010000193.1 GCA_945874815.1 uncultured Bacteroidales bacterium | reverse complement strand
AAGAACAACGTAGTGTACCTTACCTATGTTATAGGAATAGAAATCAGGAGCGACCTCAGTCATATACTGAACGGCGTTCTTGAAATCACCCGGCAGGTTCATGTCGTGGTCGTGGTTGCCGATGGTGTGGAAGATCGTAAGGTCCTTGATAAGCTTGACATCATTGAGATACTGGGCAAATTGATAATTCTTGTCATACCAGTAATAGTCCCAGGTCATGTCACCGAGGGTCATGGCATAGATTTTTTCTGATTTGTGGTCCTGGACATAGGCATCAACCTCCTTGCAGAACTCTCTGAACCATTTGCTGTCGTTGTTTCTGCCGCCGGCAAGGTGCATGTCACCGAACACAAGCATCTTGTGGTTGGTCTGGTCTCCTGCTTCGAATACGCGGAAGTCCACCCTTTCCGGAGTTGAGGCATCTTTCTGGAGAAGAATATGGTTCATAGGACGAACGCCATCTTTTGCAACCTCATAACCACTTGGAATAGAAATGAATACATATCCGAATTTCTTAGCAGATTTCATCTGGTACATACCGTCGGCATCGGTAGCAACGACTTCCACTCCGTCTGAAATCACAACGCCTTTCAACGGTTTGTCCTCACACATCACCCTTCCATAGACAGTGCTTCCCTCAGCGGGCTCAACTCCGTCCGAGATGATGAGTGTAGTCTTTCCCTGTTGCTTTACAGCCGTTCCCCTGCGTACCGATACGGTGTATGTATCAGCGAAATATCCCTTAAAAAGGGCGACTGTTATGTTCTTGGTTGAAACGTTGACAATTTCGCAATCATGTTCCTTTCCTGCGGAGTCAGTGAAAACCACGACATCTGTTTTCTCTGGTGCCTTGCTGAACATTATTCTAAACTGCACAAGTCCATCCGTACCCACTTCAATCTGCGAAGGAACATCAAGTTGAACATCAAGATTGACATCATCCGGCGTTTTGGTGCACGAAGCAGAAACGACCGCCAAAAACAGGCAGACAAATAGTGCATACAGAGTTATTGATTTGAATCTTATCATATATTATTCTGGTTGTTAATATTTTGTATCATCTTTTCTTTGTTCCCTCAAACTGGAGTTTCCAACATTGGAAGCACCGTTTATCCTCCCATACCAATCTTGTTCAGTTTCAATATGAAACATTTACGAATGTCAAATCGATTCATTTCTTCCCATATATTTTACAAAGATAGCATTTTATTTTTTCAAATTCATCCATTTATTACAGAAATTTAACATTAAATGAAAGATTTTTTTCATTTACTTAACAATTTCTATAAATCTTTTTAAAAAAATAACATAATCGCAGCTGATGTTAAAATTGTTTTACGTATTACGTTTTTCAAAATTATATTTATCTTTGCACTCCGGTTCAAGGTTAATTTTAAGTTTGAGAATAATGGTGGCGCTTGCCGACTGCAATTCGTTTTTCGCTTCAGTGGAGAAGGTCTTTCATCCAGGGTTGAAAGGCCGGCCCGTGTGCGTCCTGTCCAGCAATGACGGCAACATCGTCGCACTGACTCCAGAAGCGAAGGCTCTGGGAATAAAGAGAGGAGCACCATTTTTCGAGGTAAAGGGAGTCATTGAGAAAAACAATGTAGCTGTATTTTCCGGGAACATAATGCTTTATGCAGCAATGTCGAAAAGGGTGCAGAGCATAATGCGCAGGACAGTAGCCCATACGGAAGCCTATTCTATAGATGAGCAGTTCCTTTATCTGGACGGATATGAGCAGCACCATGATTTGGTGAAGATCATGAGGGACATGGTGGAACAGATTGCTCTCTGGACGGATATCCCCGTGAGCGTAGGAATTGCACGGACCAAGACCCTTGCAAAGGTAGCAAGCAAATTCGCAAAGAAGTACAAAGGTTATCAAGGCGTATGCATGATTGAATCGGACTCGCAACGAAGAAAGGCGCTTTCAATGTCAGGCCTTGATGATATATGGGGAATCGGCCCCCGCACATTTGCCAGACTCAACAGTCTGGGCATAGTCAATCCCCTTCAATTTGCGGACATGAGGGGTGACTGGGTTCAGAGACATTTCCATAAGCCCGAATATCAGACATGGCTGGAACTGAACGGGCAACCATGCATAGATACATCCGAAATAATCAGGAGGCAGACTATAACGACCAGCAGGAGTTTCGGGAAAATGACAGACAGCAAGGAGCAGCTCAAGGCATCGGTGGCAACTTTTGCTGCAAGTTGCTGCAATACTCTCAGGAGCCAGAATTCGGCAGCCGGATGCATTTCCGTGTTTGTCTGCAGCAACCGTTTCCGTGAAGACCTCCCCCAATATGGGAATATAGCCTCGCTGAATTTCAGCATTCCTTCGGCTGACACGATTGAAATAACCAAGGCCGCAATGGAATTGGTTGACAAGATTTACCGCCCGGGCATACTTTTCAAGAAGTCCGGTGTGATACTTTCCCAATTAGTCCCGGGATGCCTGCACAATGTGCTTTTCGACACAGTCAGCAGGCGCAATGAAAGAATTGAGCTTTCAAGAGCGATGGATATGATGAACCACAAATACGGGGTACAGACCGTCGGTCTGGCTGCATCAGGTACTAAGGATGAAGAATGGAGGACAAGAAAAGACCACCTTACGCCCAACTATCTCACTGACATTGACCAGATTATGACAATCAATATTTAGGAACGGGCAGCGAGGATCAGCTCACCGAGTTCCTTGATGTCACGGACGATGAGATTTGGCGGATAGAACTCCGGATTGGGATTGGAGGCTGCATCCTCGGCAACTTTCAATGCTGTCTCTATGGTTGTTTCTCCGGAAAGGACCAGAACTCCGAATGCTCCGGCATTGTGGGCAGTGGCGGTGTCCGTGTAGATTCTGTCCCCTACCATTGCAACCTCTTCCGGTTTGAGTCCATATTTGTCCATGATACCGTAAATCATGTTCGGGTCCGGCTTGCCAAGCGTGATGTCGGGCCTGCGTCCGGAAGCGGACTCTATGCAGCGGCAGATGGAACCGCAATCCACAAGGATGGTTCTCTGGTCTGTCGGACAAACCCTGTCAGGATTCGTTGCAATATATGGTATGCCCTGCGATGCCCACCAGCAGGCACGGCACAGGCGCGGATATACCAGAGTCGGATCGAAAGCCACCACAAGAACGTCCGGAACATCGTCCGGATCATCCGAGCACGACTCGAATCCAGCCTTCTCAAACTGGGAAATCATGCTTTCGGTGCCGAGAAGGAAAAGGCGTCTGGCAGCGGGATAATGGGACTTAATGTAATCAATGGCCGCGAGGGAGGTGGTGTACATATTGTCCTGATCTGCATGTATGCCCATTCCTTCGAGTTTCTTGAGGTAATCCGCCACTGATTTGGTCGGGTTGTTGGTAAGGAAGGAATAGCCCACACCGGCATTCTTCATCGAATCGAGGAAATCAACGGTAAACGGGAAAAGTGTGCTGCCCAGATAGATAGTTCCATCCATATCAAGGGCCAGACGTTTGATCTTGGACAAACTCTCCCTCAGCTCGGGAGTGAGTTCATGGTTATAATTTGATTTCATTTCGATTCAATTAAATTTCATTTTCTTTCAATAGGCGACAAATATATAAATATTCTTTGATAAAAAGAAACAAAATATTTACCTTTATGCCGATTTTCAAAAATAACCCATTATGGACATTCAAACTAAGAAAAAGTACCAGTACTGGCAGTGGCGCACACTGATCACCCTTATGGTGGGCTATGCCCTTTATTATTTCGTTCGCAAACATTTCAGCGTGGCCATGCCGGCCCTCGAGGCTGAACTTGGCATTACCAAGACACAGTTGGGTCTTTTCCTTACCCTGAACGGTGTAATCTACGGTTTTTCAAGATT
>CAMCIE010000192.1 GCA_945874815.1 uncultured Bacteroidales bacterium | reverse complement strand
ATGTGTTCAGCTCTTCAAAAATAGAACATTCACATCAATATGAAGGCCTCTATATAGCGACGGAAGGAAGATATGCAGATAAAATCGTCGAAACCCTTCCCGACGGCACCATATCCAGACCTTTCGATATATCAATAACAAAGAACGTTTGTTCGCTTATGATCAGTGCAATCATCCTGCTGGTCCTCATCCTCAGCACCGCCCGTTGGTACCGACGGCATGATGCTGAAAATCAGGCACCCGGAGGCATTGCCAAATTCATGGAACCACTGATCACAGCAATCAACGACTCGCTGGTCAAGGAAAACATCGGCAAGGATTACAGGAAATATTCCCCTTATCTTCTGACAGCCTTTTTCTTCATCCTGCTGAACAATCTGCTGGGTATAGTCCCATTCTTCCCGGGAGGAGCCAATGTTACAGGCAACATAGCCATCACCCTCGTCCTGGCTCTGTGCACTTTCATAGCTGTCAACCTCTTTGGAAACAAACATTATTGGAAGGACATATTCTGGCCGGATGTTCCGCTGTTCCTGAAATTCCCCATCCCGTTGATTCAGATAATCGAGGTTTTCGGAATATTCACCAAGCCATTCTCGTTGATGGTCAGGCTTTTTGCAAATATCCTTGCCGGCCATGCTATGATTCTCGGACTTGTATCCGTGATTTTCATCACGGCGAAAATGGGCCCTGTGATATGCGGGTCGATGACTGTGGTGACAATGTTATTCGGAGTGTTCATGGATTGCCTTGAACTCCTTGTCGCCTTCCTTCAGGCCTATGTGTTTACCATGTTATCCGCCGTATTCATCGGTATGTCCCGGGAAGAAGCACATTAGAAATAATCTTAAAATCATATAGTTATGTTGACAACAGTTATTCTTCAGGCCGCCGTAGGCGCCGTCCTTGGTAAAGTTGCCGGAGCTATCGGAGCCGGCATAGCAGCTATCGCAGCAGCATTCGGAATCGGAAAGATTGGTTCATCGGCAATGGAAGCAATTGCACGCCAGCCTGAATCTGCTGGAAATATCCGTACTGCGATGATCATCATCGGTGCCCTTGTCGAGGGAGCCTGCCTTTTTGCAATCATCGCCTGTCTGATGGCAATAGTACTCTAGCCTGAAGCTTATGAATCTGTTGCTGCCAGAAACCGGTCTCCTTTTCTGGATGACCCTTATTTTTGCCATCGTTTTTTTCCTGCTGGCAAAGTTCGGCTTTCCTGTTATCACGGGAATGGTGGACAAGCGCACGAAAAAGATCGATGAAGCTCTTGCAGCGGCAAAGGAGGCGGACGAAAGGCTTGCGAGTCTGACGAAGGAGCAGGAGAGGATGATAGAGCAGACCAACTCCGAATGTGCCCGCCTGATGCAGGAGGCGGCTGCCCAGCGCGAGCAAATGGTCGAGCAGGCCAGGGCGCAGGCTGCACAGGAGGCTGACAGGATACTTGCCCAGGCAAGGGAAACCATCAGTCAGGAGAAGGAAGCCGCAATGAGAGAACTTCGAAGGGAAGTTGCATCATTGTCGCTCACCATCGCCGAATCCATCCTGCGCAAGGACCTCTCATCCGACACCTCCCAGCGGGAACTTGCCGACAAACTCCTCGATGAAATGGGGAATATATCTCTCAAGTCATGAATGCGGGAGCCATAGCCTCAAGGTATGCCAAGGCTCTTCTTGACTATGTCACGGAGAGCGGGAGCGGCGAGACCGTCTATAACCAGGCATGCATGCTGATGAAGATGATGGAGCAGGTGCCGCTGTTGAAGGAAGTCCTTGCCAGAAGGAAGGATATTTCCCATGAAAAGCGCATGGAGGTGATACAGATCGCATTGGGAGGGCGGATGGCGGTGGAACTTGACCGTTTTGTCGGACTGTTGGAAGCAAATTCCCGCATAGAGTTCTTCGACAGGATGATATGGTCGTTCATCCATCAGTACCGCAAAGCCAACAATATTGTGACCGGCCACCTTGTGACAGCCGTTGATGCCCCGGAGCTTAAGGAGAAAATGACCGCCCTCTTTACGGAAAAGACAGGGGCGGATGTGAGGATAGAGATGAAAACTGACCCGGAAATAATAGGAGGTTTCATCTTCGATATGGATGGGAAACTTGTGGATGCGAGTATCAGCACCCAGCTGCGCCGTCTCCGCAAGGAACTCGTTGATACTGGAAAAAGAATAATATAAGCCCTGTCCCGGCGAAAAGGGAAGGGACGGCCCCCGAAAAAGGAAGAAACATGCCCCCGGGAAAGGGGGAAGGAATAAAAGTCAATTGTCTATGGATCAGATACGTCCAAGTGAAATATCGGAAGTTCTGCTCAGTCAGCTGAAAGCCCTCGGTACCGACTTGAAACTCGAAGAAGTCGGACACGTACTTCAGGTGAGTGACGGAGTGGTGAGAATTTATGGCCTGCTCAATGCCGAGGCCAACGAACTCCTTGAGTTCGACAACGGCGTGATGGCCGTTGTGATGAACCTTGAGGAAGACAACGTGGGTGCAGTGCTTCTGGGCCCTACCGACATGATTAAGGAAGGAATGACCGTGCGTCGTACCGGCCGTATCGCTTCGATAAATGTCAGTGAGGCGATGGTCGGAAGGGTTGTGAATCCGCTTGGGGAGCCTCTCGACGGCAGGGGAAGAATCGCCGGTGAACTGGTGCAGATGCCCCTTGAAAGGAAGGCCCCCGGTGTCATCTTCCGTCAGCCTGTGACAGAGCCTCTTCAGACGGGCATCAAATCCATCGACTCAATGATTCCGATCGGAAGGGGTCAGAGGGAGCTCATCATCGGCGACCGTCAAACAGGAAAAACAGCCATAGCTCTTGATACAATCATCAATCAGAGAGAGGCTTATCTGTCGGGGAATCCGGTATATTGCATCTATGTGGCCATAGGCCAGAAAGGCTCCACCGTCGCCAACATCGTCAACACCCTGTCGGAGAAAGGGGCGATGGACTATACCATCGTCGTCGCTGCCACGGCTGCCGACCCTGCCGCCCTCCAGTATTATGCGCCTTTCGCCGGTGCCGCCATCGGAGAATATTTCCGCGATACCGGCCGTCATGCCCTTGTAATATATGATGACCTGTCCAAACAGGCCGTGGCCTATCGTGAGGTGTCGCTGATTCTCCGCCGTCCGTCAGGCAGGGAGGCGTATCCCGGAGATATTTTCTATCTCCATTCAAGGCTGCTTGAGAGAGCTGCAAAGATAATCAGCCAGCAGGAAGTTGCCGAGAAAATGAACGACCTGCCACCGTCGCTGCAAGGCAAGGTGAAGGCCGGAGGCTCGCTCACAGCCCTGCCTATCATTGAAACCCAGGCAGGAGATGTGTCTGCATACATCCCGACCAATGTGATTTCAATCACGGATGGCCAGATTTTCCTTGAAGCGGACCTTTTCAACCAGGGATTCCGCCCGGCAGTGAACGTGGGTATTTCCGTATCCCGTGTGGGTGGAAGCGCCCAGAAGAAGAGCATGAAAAAGGTGGCTGGAACGCTTAAAATCGACCAGGCACAGTACCGCGAGCTCGAAGCTTTCTCGAAATTCAGCAGCGACCTGGATCCTGTGACCGCCCTTGCCCTCGACAAGGGAAGAAAGAACAATAAGCTCCTTGTCCAGCCTCAGTACTCCCCGATGCCGGTGGGAGAGCAGGTCGCAATACTTTATTGTGGAACGAAGGGACTGCTGAGAGAACTGCCGATAGAACTTGTGGATGACTTCCAGACAGCCTTCCTGACCAAAATCAGGGCATTCCGCATGAATGATGTAATCGTCCCTCTGTCAAAAGGAAGCACAGACATAGCAATATTTGATATCATTGAGAAAGAAGCAGCATCAATCATCAACGGATTGCTGGGTCGGTAGGGGGACTTGTCGTGGC
>CAMCIE010000191.1 GCA_945874815.1 uncultured Bacteroidales bacterium | reverse complement strand
TGGAAGGCTTCTCCGGAGAGGCACCGGTAATCGGTGAGACCCGCAACCTTGTACCAGGAGCAGCCGGAACAACTTATCCTATCCCTCGCCTCGGCATCCCTTCAATCGTTCTGGCGGATGGTCCTGCAGGACTCAGAATCAATCCGACTCGTGAAGGCGATGACCAGACTTACTACTGTACGCATTTCCCTATCGGAACCCTCCTTGCATGTTCATGGAACACTGAACTCGTAGGTCAGGTGGGTGTTGCCATAGGAGAAGAGGTGCTTGAATATGGCGCAGACGTGCTCCTCGCACCTGCTCTGAACATTCACCGCAACCCACTCTGCGGCCGCAACTTCGAATATTATTCTGAGGATCCTCTTATCAGCGGAAAGATTGCTGCCGCTTACGTGAACGGTATCCAGAGCAATGGTGTCGGCACTTCAATCAAACACTATGCTCTCAACAACCAGGAGACCAACCGAATGAAAAACAACGCAAAGGTAAGCCCTCGTGCTATCCGTGAGATTTATCTCAAAGGATTTGAGATTGCAGTCAAGGAGTCGCAGCCTTGGACAGTCATGAGCTCATACAATTACCTGAACGGTGTCTATACATCTGAAAGCAAAGATCTCCAGACAACTGTCCTCCGTGATGAGTGGGGATTCAAAGGAATGGTCATGACAGACTGGTTCGGTGGCGCTGATGCTGCCGCACAGATGTGGGCCGGCAACGATATGCTTCAGCCTGGCCGCGCAGGACAGTTTGAAGACATTGTCGAGGGTGTGAAATCCGGTCGCTTGAGCGAGGCAGACCTTGACAGGAATGTACGTCGTGTGCTTGAACTGATCGTCAAGTCTCCACGCTTCAAAGGTTACAAATACAGCAACAAACCTGACCTGAAGGCTCATGCAGCCGTTACAAGACAGTCTGCAGTCGAGGGTATGGTTCTTCTTGAGAATAACGGAGTCCTTCCTCTGGCAGATGATATCAGGAAAGTCGCACTTTTCGGAACAACCTCTTATGACTTCATAGCCGGCGGTACTGGCTCGGGCAATGTGAACCGTGCCTATACAGTTTCTCTCCTTGAGGGGCTTTCAAACGCCGGTTACGCTACTGACCATGAACTTGAAACTATTTACGCCAAATATATTGAAGAGGAGACCGAAAGGAACCGTAAGGCAATCAACAGCGATGATCCTGTTGCCAAGTTCATGCCTGTGGGCAGGGCAGGGGAGTTTGTGCCTGATGCAAGACTTCTTGCAAAGACAGTTGCTGCGAACGATGCTGCAATCATCACCATCGGCAGAAATTCCGGTGAATTCCTTGACAGAAAGGTTTCAGACTTCACTTTGACTGCTCAGGAGCAGGGTATGATATCTGCTGTATGTGCTGCATTCCACAATGCAGGCAAGAAAGTCGTTGTCATTCTGAACATCGGAGGTGTAATCGAGACCGCTTCATGGAAGAACCTTCCTGACGCAATCCTCTGCGCATGGCAGGCAGGACAGGAGGGCGGTAACAGTGTTGCCGACGTTCTCAAAGGTGTGGCAAGTCCTTCCGGAAAGCTCACCATGACCTTCCCGGTTGCCTATGAAGACCACGCTTCTTCAAAGAATTTCCCTATCGATCTTTCGTTCGGAATGTTCGGCAAGGAAGAAGGTGCAGCTCCTGAAAGGAATGTGGATTATACTGAGTATGAAGAGGGAATTTATGTAGGTTATCGTTGGTTCGATGCCCAGAATTTGGAGGTGTCTTATCCGTTCGGTTACGGACTTTCATATACAAGCTTCGAATGGGGTAATCCGACTGTGAAATCTTCAAAGAACGAGACCATCGTTACAGTGGATGTAAAGAATACCGGAGACCGTGCTGGTAAGGAGGTTGTAGAGCTTTATGTCAGTGCTCCTGCCGGTTCTCTGGACAAGCCTGTCAAAGAGTTGAAGGCATTTGCCAAGACTCGTGAACTTAAACCTGGTGAGTCACAGACAATTACTCTGAAAGTAAACAATGCTGACCTTGCTTCGTTTGACCAGGCTGGAAATGCATGGGTTGCAGACTCCGGAGAATACAGCTTCCTGCTTGGAGCTTCTTCACGGGATATCCGTGCAACTTTAAAATCAGAACTTAAGGGTTCTGTTGAAAAAGTAAATCCTTTGCTTTTCAACAAATAACCTCAAGTAGATAGTGGTATTTTAGTTTTGCTGCATTGCCAGTCGTGAGACTGACAATGCAGTTTTTTATAAAATACTATCTGAGGCTGAGTTCGTTGATTGGCTGAGCCGGGTGGAGGACATCGTTGGTCTTCCATGATTCAGCCTTGCTGAGTTTGTACTGGGCTGTAGCGCGGATATCAGTTGCATTTGCACCGAACATCACTTTATATGTGCCTGCTGCAGTCTCCCAGGAAGAAGTGGCCTCATTGTATGAAGCAAGACCATATTTGCATACGTCGATGACAAGTGTCTGGCTTTCACCTGGCTTGAGTTCTTTTGTCTTCGCAAAGCCCTTGAGCTCGAATGCAGGTTTCTCAAGTCCGCCTTCAGGTGCTGCCACGTAGAGCTGAACGCTTTCCTTGCCGCATACCTTACCTGTGTTGGTAACGGTGATTGTAGCTGTAAATCCATCGGCAGTTGCTTTGACAACAGGCTTGCTGTATGCGAATTCAGTGTAAGAGAGACCGTATCCGAAAGGATAGGAAACTTCCTTGCCTGCAGTCTGGAAATACCTGTAACCTACGTAAATACCTTCATTGTATTCTGTATAGTCAACATCTTTGACAGCCCTCTTAGGACCACCGAACATTGATTCGAACGGATTGAATGACATGCCACCTTCGTAGTTGTAAGGGAAGTTTGCAGAAGAAGGAATGTCAAGATAGTTTACAGGGAAAGTCATAGGGAGCTTTCCTGAAGGGTTTGATTTGCCGCAGAGGATGTCTGCAACTGAGTAGCCGCCTTCCTGACCAGGAGTCCATGCAAGGAGGATAGCGTCAGGAATATGTTTCCATGATGCAGTTTCAATGACACCACCGATATTCAGGACAACGACGAACTTTTTGCCTGCAGCATGGTAAACATCAGCAAGATTCTGCATCATTTCACGTTCTTCTCCGGTAAGGGTCCAGTCACCGTCAACAGCTTTGCGGTCACCACCTTCGCCTGCATTTCTTGAAAGGGTGAAGACAGCAATGTCAGTAGCTTTTTCCATTCTTTCAATGAATTTGCGGCCAATCTGCATCTCAGGGATGACAGGGTCACCAAGAAGAATACCCATTGAGCTGCTGCTCTGGTTCCTGAGGCTTATCTTGGTGTATTTGATATATTCCTGATACCATTCCTTGATAGCCGGATTTACAGTGAAGCCATTGACTTCAAGACCGTCGGCAACATTGCGGATATATGGCTTGTTAACGTTACCTGAACCGGTGCCACCAGCGATGAAATCATAAGAGCCTGTACCATAGAGAGCTACGTTCTTCACGCCTGCCATCGGAAGTGTGTTGCAATCGTTCTTCAGAAGAACCATTCCTTCAGCAGCGGCCTTGCGTACGAGTTCAGCATGTTTTTCAAGAGCCGGCTTGTTAGAGAATTTGTATCCCTGGAAACGAGGAGTCCTTACGATGTAAACGAGCATGTTGCGAACATTCCTGTCAAGTTCTGCCTCAGAAATTTCGCCAGCCTTCACACCATCAACAATTCTCTTGATTTCATTTTCCATTCCCGGCTCCATGAGGTCGTTTCCGGCTTTTACAGCCTTCACTGTGCCTTCCTTATTGCCCCAGTCAGTCATCACGATGCCTTTGAAACCCCACTCGTCGCGCAGAACTGTGGTGAGCAGGTCGTAACACTGCTGAGTGTATTCACCGTTGAGCTTGTTGTAAGAAGACATTACAGTCCAAGGA
>CAMCIE010000190.1 GCA_945874815.1 uncultured Bacteroidales bacterium | reverse complement strand
GTCCTTTCTTGTTCCGGTGAACTTCTCCTGAAAAATCCTGTCGCACCCCTCCTTCGTCAGGGCGTCTATCTGCCAGTCCAGGTTCTGGTCGAGCGTCGAGCAGCGGGCATATCCGAACTTCATATTCCTTCCAGTTTACAAAGCTAAATCAAGCGATTTTTCCGTACTTTGATTTACACACATAATTTCATACAAAAATAGAACTTATTTCCTGATACGCAACTGGGTTTCCGAAAATATTCGAAAAACCAAGGTTTTCTGAACAGCGTTCGGATTCTCGAATCAAAATGTTATCTTTGTTTGACAAAATGACTTTGATAGTATGAAGACACCGGACATAGAGACTTCGACCCGTGAGGAGAGACTTGAGTTCATAAGAGAGGAATTCAAGTGTCTGGGTAATTGCCCCATCTGCGGGAAGTGCAGTTTTCTCAGAGGACGAGAGGCGGAGGACATCTATGCCGACTATATCGAAGGCCACCGGTCATTCCGGGACATCACGGCAGAACATAGAAATACAGCCACCGGGAATTGAACAGATCTGTCCAGATTTGGATGACAAAATACAAATACAGTAACAACGATTAACGAATATCAATCATGAAAGAGACAATTGAAAAGGTTCTCGAGACTATGCGCAGCGCAGGCAAGCCTGTGTCTGCCGGTGAAGTGGCCACCCTTTCCGGAATCGACCGCAAGGAGGTGGACAAGGCTTTCGCCCAGCTCAAGAAGGACGGGGCCATAGTATCCCCTATCCGCTGCAGGTGGCAGCCTGCCGAGTAAGATTGGAGGTCTGGCACAACAAAAGAGGAGGTCACTGCATCATTATGACCTCCCCTTTTGTTATTTGGATATCAACTTACTGCTTCGACACCCTGAGATTCGAATTTAACTTATTTACTTTTCCTTTTGGGATTTGAGGGAAACCATCCTTTCTTGACACGCTTTTCCTGTTCGAATATCTCGTGAATAGACCAGAACGAGGAGAATGCGGTCACGCCGGAGATACTGGCCCATAAAACGCTGTCAATAAATAATGAAAGCACTCCAAACAAGATGCCTGCAAGTGCGAATACCCACCAGCAACCCTTGCCGAAATGATATTCCGCTTTGATGACAACTGGGTGAAACAGTCCTATGATCAGAAAGGTCGCGAGACCGATGATAATACCATTGAAGTTCATAATTAAATTGTGATTAATCGGTTAATCATTGTTTTCGCATCGACTTTCCATCTCACCCTCCAGACCCCGTCATTGAAGTCGTGGCTGATGATGCGGAACTCCCCTATCTCCGAGGTGTTGGCCACATGGGCACCTATGCAGGCACAGTCATCATACTCCCCTACCCTAACGATACGCAGGGTATCCGAAGCGTCCTCCGGAAGAATGTAATCGTGAGCAAAGCTGTAAAAGATGATCAATGTCAGTAGACCAAATCCTCCACTGGACGGCAGTACCAATCTGTCATGACCGTGTGGTCTGCGCACCATGCTGCAAAATCAGGATATGCATCAACTATCGTAACGCGCTCCTGGCACCATCTGTAGCATCCAGGGATGCATATCATATAAGGTACATAAGTATCTTCCGTAGCTGCAATGACTGACTGTTTTCCCTCTCCGACGAGTATGGCAAAGCCTCCCATGTCAGTACTGCTCATTGTGAAATCGGAGCCTACCGGAACAGCGAAAGATTCAGCCTCAACTGGAGCGCTACCCTTGTAGGTATTTGCCATCACTGTTGTCTCCTTGCCAAAAGAATCATGAATCTCCGGGCCAAATACCTTGCCTTTGTACATAAGGAATGCAGGAATGGTACCGCCGGCAGCAAGAGGAGTTACTGTCGCATTATTTTCACCGGCCACATATTCGATACGGTAAACAATGTCATTGAAATCGCAGTCTGCTTTATTGCCGAGGTCTTCACAGGCGAGAATCCAGCTGTTTGCTTCACGAGGAGTATCCACTATATCTGCAATGCCTCCGTCTGCCTTCAGCAAACCTTCAGTCGCGAACACCATCCCATTGTACCAATCGGTGTATGGAGAGGACTCAGCCCTGAAACCAAGGTAATCATTTATGCCCTCAGTCCAGAATGAAGTATATTCGGTTTTGGCCACCTCCCTTCTGTTCCACTCATCATACATGGAATCTTCGTTCCTGTCAGCTTCGGAATATACAACGAATTCTCCGCCCCAATCCAGCATGCGGACATAGAATCCGAAATTCACACCCGCCGGCACATTAACAGCGATTCCTTTGGAACGACGGTCGTTTCCACCCCATGTGCCGTTATTATTGCAATTTGTCCAGTCTGCAGCCCATGAACCATTTGGATCTGAATGACGTATTTGTGTGAAGCTTTGGTCGTCAGGTGAATACACTGGCTGAAGGACGATATTGCCATCTTTCTGATAATAAATCCCGTAGGTAAACATCCCCTTTTCATAATAATTCTGCTGGAAGTGTACCGGATACATGGTAAAGTGACCGTCCCTGGTCGTGAACAGACCTTGTTTTGTCGTGTTATGGGCATCGGCTACAAAACTTCCGATGTTCAGAAATTCCTTATATCCATCAAGTTCACTGACTGTGAAAGGAGCACTTGTGCCCGAGAAGACGGTTTTTGTAGAAGTGCTTTTTGTGAAATCCACGGTAGCACCAACCTTGGCTTCAAGAACCTTACGGTCACCATAAGACGCAACATAAACATTCTCAACTCCTTCAGCCAGATCAAAATCGAAAGTGTTGCCGCCTGTTACAGCCTGATATCTCGCCAGAAGGCAGGACTTACCTCCCAACAGACCATATATTTCAACGGAGCCTTCCATCCCTGTGGTAACATGAATCTGCTTACGCGTTGCCAGATTCCAGCTATGATTCTGGTCAACTTTCCCATTTACCATCTGACCGAAAGATGAATTTTCGACAATTTCCTGCCAGTTACCGATTCCGATTTTGTTACATGAAGACAGGGCGACAGCCATAACAACCAGATATGCAAGCTTTTTCATACTATCAAAAATTTTCATGTTCGGTTTATATATTCGTTAGGTTATCCATGTGTATTATGGCTGATATTTTGATAAAATCAAATTTGCCTCAAAAGTACTACAAAAATCGAATATCTGCAACTATTGTTGACTTGTGTTGATAATCTTAATTTCCAAATATTTATATTCATCTGTCAGGCAGGAGGGAAAATTCTGGCGCGGAGGAAAGAATTTGCAGAAAACGATAGCCATATTTCATCAATAATATGTATATTGGCAGAACAGAAACCATATCATATTCAATGGCATGATACTACCCACAGAAGTCTGGCTGGAAATGCCCGACGGCAGCCGATACCATGGTGAAACAGACGAACCAGACTATTGTTCGCTGTTGAAACAGGAAATCAATACGCCCGGTTCGGCTATGGGCGGTTTCATGTCGTTGTGAAGCCTGAGGATGATTCTGCGGATATCTCCATCGATTGCTTCAAGAAGGCTCTTGACCAAGGTCTGCCGGATGCCATGGCGGCTCTTGCTGAGGCCTGGAGGTATGGGGACATGGTTTATTACCACGACAAGGATGTGGATCTTCAGTTCCGTGACATGCTCGCTCTAAAAGGCACCCGTCTCGGTTCGCGCCATTTGCTCAACCAGACAGTGATAGCCCATACTGAAGGTCGTCTGGATGATTATGCCACCGAAATCGAGCGCTATTACGATCCTGTTTTCGATGATGACGGCAACGACCTCCCAGATGACGACGGCCGCTTCGACGCCTGGGCATAGCGTCCCTCATCTTTTCACCTGGAAATCAATGGCTCCCTAATCACTAAGGAATATTCAGTAAAGCCTTGTCCAGTTCATTCTCGCAGACAGCAATGACTTCGTCAATGATGGCGA
>CAMCIE010000189.1 GCA_945874815.1 uncultured Bacteroidales bacterium | reverse complement strand
ATCGCTGCTGCCAAGGGCCTGTCCATAGGGTCAGGCAACGGTCCTCTTCTCCTGACACCCATTCATTGACTTGCGGGATTGCAGCTTTTGCGAAGATCCAATAAGGCAAAAGTTGCAAAACCAGCTCCTGATTACTGCGGTTTTTGAGGCTTGCCAAATATGGAATTTGATAGGTCTCAAATTAGCAATTAATTGTAAATCATTATTTTGCGAGATTCCCATATCTGCAATTTGCTATTTTTGCGCAACCTCCGCAATACTTTTCAAAGCTTTGCTGTAGTGGGCATGATTGCGTTTTTGAATGTCTTCCTTTGCATTGTCAAACAAAAACAATACACAGGATTATGAACAACAAGGCATTCTTCTTTTTCGCAATTTTTACTCTCGCCATGGTCGGCTGCAGCAAGTATGATATCATTGAGCCTTTATATGAAAAGGAGCAGAATATCATGCCAGACAGCAAGGCTGATGTCTGTGATGATGAAAACGAGTTTGCCTTCGTTCGTTTGGGAATGTATGAAGATATCGAAAATTATAATGTGACAATCACAGATATGTGGATTGAGTCTGACGGTGATGCCATTTTGCCTGATTTCGGCACCAATATCACTTCAGTTGACATGATTTCATCTTCATTCACATGCCCTACCTTTGACGTTGAGGGTGGAAAATATCACTCTGTACTTTTTCCTGAGAAGGCTGTTTCACTGACTCTTCATTTCAACGCGCTGGTTACATGCGCTGACCTCTCATGCCCTATGACAATCGAGGATGCCGTCTATGTAATCGATGCTTCACAGACAAATTGGAAGAAGAACAATGCTTACAGCTATGTCATCACCGTTGATGCAGAACTTCTCGGACTGCGCGCAATCACTTTCAACCCGACAGTCTCAGATTATGACAATGTAGAATGTAATTAATTTACTAACTCAAGTTTCGCAAGTTATAACTTATTATGGTCCTGAGGGTTGTACCGCTTGCGAAACTTCTTCCCACCGCACATTTCCCTTTCTACGAGGACCTATCCCTAAATCCCTTCCCCCGGGGAAGGGACTTACCTACGACCTAAAGGTCTCTAAATATGGTAGTTTCGCTAAATGCGAAACTTAAATTAATAATGTCTGTTTAATATTTGCTAAACTGATTCTAATATTTATCTTTGTATGACAATCGCTAATAAAGTAACAATGAACAGTAACAATCAGCCTGTCATTCTTGTCGTCGATGATATTTCGACCAACAATATCCTGATGAAGAATCTGCTTCGTGTCAGGAATTATGAGGTTCTTTTGGCACAGTCCGGCATAGAAGCGCTGAGAATTGCTGAAGAACGCAAACCTGATGTCATCCTTCTGGATATCATGATGCCGGTAATGGATGGATATGAAGTACTTGCAAGGCTGCGTTCCAATGAAGCCACCAAGGATATAAAGGTTGTGATGGTTTCAGCCCTCGGAGGCAAAATCGACATCAAGAATGCAATGGACCTGGGAGCCGACGGTTATATCACGAAGCCGGTTGTTGTTCAGAAACTTTACGATTTGCTTGACAAATTAACAAACTAACATGTAGGGCAACTTGACATGAATCATATTTCGGGATTCCTGCTGAATTTCTTGTGTGCCGCGGCGTTCTGCCTTGCGGTCGTACTTGGTTTATATATGTGCCTGTCAAAGAGGCTGCCGGGTGAGACCTTTGACAAGATGCAGAAACTCTTCGGAGCCACATTGCTTCTGATGGCTCTTCATGTTCTGTTGCTTAACATTGAATTGTACTTCGGATTTACTTTCAGTACGCTCTTGCGTATTGTCCTCGTTGTACTCGATATTGCTTTCCTTGTTTGTTGCATATTGTTGATAATTAAATCTTTACAACCATCGCAAACACAAGTTGAGCTCCCACGGGCACAGGTCAGTGACAAGGCTGAACCTGCAAAAGATGAACTGCCTGTGGAAGATGAGGCGGCTCTGAGCATTGCGGAGGCGGCCGAGCCTGACGATGCAGGCGAAGCAGAGACGGCCGTTACGGACGAATCTGCCGAGGATGAGGCCGTGGAGCAGCTTGAGACTCCGAATGTGGATGATTTCCTTTTCTTCCAGAAAGTGGAATGTCTCATGGTGAATGAGAGACTTTTCTGCGAGCAGGAGATTTCCCGTGAGGCAGTAGCAACGGCAATCGGCACCAACAGGACATATCTTGCACGAAGCATCAAAAGTGCCACCGGAATGACTTTTTCCGAATATATCACCACATTGAGGACAAGCTACGCCGCCAAGCTCCTCACCACATTGGATGAACCTCTGGACCTGATCGGCACATTGGTAGGTTTCCGTTCCAAAAGCGCATATTATCGTGCATTCTCCGCCGCCTATGGCTGTTCTCCTTCAGAATACAGGAAAAACTCCGTTTGCCTGCACACACTCGAATCCGCTACAATACAATAATATACCATCCTCATTGCTCCTATCCGTTCATTCGTCACGGCCGAGTGTGTTTTTCGCATTGCCCTCACAGTCATGGCCGGCTTTGATCGGCTATCTCTATGATTTCACCGTGCCTGTGGATATTTTTTAAATGGATATATATAAAACAAAATGAGCTGTCGCCACTCACGTGGGGACACCTCATACTAACCACATAATTAATAACACTAAAACTAATAACCAATAGGTTGTGATCGTTACTGATGAACTCTCTGACCAACCCGAGTGCAAAGGTACAACAAATTTTATTATCTGCAAATTTTTCTAATAATTTTTTGCAATTATTTTTACATTCCCTCCTTATGAAACCTGCAAAATGCGTCCTATTCTGCAAAAAACAGTATCTTTTGTATTGTATAATTAATTGGTAATTAGTATATTTGTCATGTTTTAGGTAGAAATTTGCGCAAATGATTTCTATTAATGATATAATTTTAACTATCCTATTTCGTATGAAACTAACCACTGTCTTGATTTCAGCATTGCCGATACTGGCTCTTTCGGCATCTTGTTCCAACCCCTGTACGGTTGACCAGCAGGGTGTAACGGTAAAATTAACCGCTCCCGCTCAGAATGGCCCCCGCTTGGTGAGACTCCAGCCTCAGAGTGAAAACATTGTCAGAGTCTCAGCCACGGCCGAGAGAAAATTCTCCGATCCGCAAAGCCTTGTGATTATTCATCCGGATACGTTTCCTGAGTTTTCGGTATCTGTTGAAGGAGATACGGTGACATTGGCAACCTCCGCCCTCAGAGCCAATGTTCTTGCCACTACGGGACAGGTTTGGTTCACCGATTTGGATGGTAATGTCATACTTACTGAGCAGAATGTCGGAGGAAAGGAGTTTACCCCGATTCAAGTGGAAGGGACAAAAGGATGGACGTGGCGTCAGGTCTTCGAATCGGAGGACGATGAAGCATTTTACGGTCTTGGCCAGCATCAGTCTGATGAATTCAATTATAAGGGAAAGAACGAGGAACTTTTTCAATATAATACAAAGGTTTCTGTTCCGTTTGTGGTTTCGAACAAAGGCTATGGAATCCTGATGGACAGTTATTCCATGATGCGTTTCGGCAATCCTGAAGGATACAGCCAGCTTGACGAAGTCTTTGCACTGTATGATAAAAACGGAGAGCCAGGTGCCCTGACCGGTACATATGTTCCTGAAAATGGTGAAGTTCTTGTCAGGAAGGAACCTAAGTTATATTTTGAATATCTTGTTGCCCCGGAGCTTACAAAAGTTGTCAACCTTCCCGAAGATTTCAACCTGTTCAATTCCAATGTATCTTATGAAGGCTATATCGAGGCTCCGCAAAGTGGTGAGTATCAGTTTATCCTTTATTATGCAGGTTATACCGGCGTGAATATTGACGGGTTGCAGGTCGTTCCTGAAAGATGGCGCACCGCTTGGAAT
>CAMCIE010000188.1 GCA_945874815.1 uncultured Bacteroidales bacterium | reverse complement strand
AATGTATAACTATCTTCAGCCGGTCACAGCAGCCATAATTGCAGTTATAATGCAACAGGAGGGATTCAGCCTTGTCAAGACTGCTGCCGTCCTGCTGGTCTTTCTTGGAGTGTGGCTTGTCAGTACTCCCGCCATGTCGGAGAGAGTCAGAAAGCCTGTGAAGTAAGTTCTTTCCAGGCCTTTACAAAGGACTGTGCCGTTTCAAGAGAAATTGTCAGCGAAGGCAGGAGCCTGATAACTTTGGCTCCGGCAGCTCCTGTGAAGAATTTCTTCTCGAAGAGCAGCCTGTCCCTCAATCCGACATATTCATCCTTGAGTTCAAGGCCTATCATCAGGCCTTTCCCGCGGTATTCCTTGATCGCGGCATCGCCTGAAAATGCCTCCTTGAAATATTCGCCAATCTTTGCTGCATTTTCTATAAGGTTTTCATTTTCAATTATATCCAATACTGCAAGTGCTGCGCTGCATGCAAGATGATTTCCTCCGAAAGTTGTTCCCAGCATTCCGTATTCAGCTTTGATGGAAGGGCTTATCAGTACACCTCCGATCGGGAAGCCGTTGGCCATTCCCTTGGCGGTGGTGATGATGTCGGCGCGCACACCGCTGTGCTGGTGCGCGAAGAACTTGCCGCTTCGTCCGTAGCCTGACTGGATTTCATCGAGGATGAGCAGGCATCCGTATTTGTCGCAGAGTGCCCTGAGGCTATGGAGGAAGTCGTCAGTTGGTTCATAAATTCCTGCAACTCCCTGTATTCCTTCAATGATGACCGCTGCAAAACTGCCTTTTGAGAGTTTCTCTTCCACTGCTTCGATATCGTTCAGAGGACAGAACTCGACATTCTGGGTGGCATTGAAAGGAGACTGGATTCTGGGGTTGTCTGTTGCTGCAACTGCACCGCTTGTCCTTCCATGGAAGGCTTTGTTGAAAGCGAGTATTTTCGGCTTCCCTGTATGGAACGATGCCACTTTCATGGCATTTTCATTGGCTTCTGCTCCGCTGTTGCAGAGGAAGAGGGAGTAGTCATCATATCCGCTCACCTTGCCAAGGCGTTTTGCAAGTTCCTTCTGGAGGGAGTTCCGGACTGCGTTGGAATAGAAACCCAGGTTGCCCAACTGCTCGCTTACCTTCTGCACATAGTGCGGATGGCAATGTCCTATCGAGATGACCGCGTGGCCTCCGTAGAGGTCGGTGTATTCTACTCCGTTCTTGTCCCAAAGTTTTGTATCACAGCCTTTTACTGGCTCGATATCCCATAGTTTATATACTTCGAATAATTCCATTTCATTATATTATTTAGATGTCTCGGCTTCGCTCGACATGACAAGGAGAAATCTAATCACCCCGAAAGCAGTGGAGAAATCAAAAAGCCGAAGGCTTAAGGCGCAGCCCGCAATCCTCCGGGAACCCGAACATAAGATTCATATTCTGAACCGCCTGTCCCGCAGCCCCCTTCACCAGATTGTCAATCGCCGAAGCAATATGCACATAGCCCTGATGAAGCTCCACATGCAGCAATCCCTTGTTGGTATTGACCACATCCTTCATTGAAATATCCCCGTCCTTGTGGAACACGAAAGGCGAAGCCGCATAATAATCCTCATATAGCTTCCGATAATCCTCCAGACTCATTCCATCGACAGCCCTGGTATAGACACTCGCAAAAATTCCACGGGCAAAATCACCACGCAGAGGCACGAAATTCACAACAGGTTCAACACCCGAACAGACCCTGGCAATATTCTGGCGGATTTCCCCTAAATGCTGATGAGTGAACAATTTATATATAGAAATATTATCGTTTCGCCAACTGAAATGAGTGGTCTCCCCGGGCTTCTTTCCGGCACCTGTCGAGCCTGTTATTGCAGTTACATGCACCTCGTCACGTATCAGACTCTCCTTGGCGAGAGGCAGAAGGGCAAGCTGGATGGCAGTTGCAAAACATCCCGGATTTGCAATGTCATGAGCCTTGCGAATCTCCTCACGGGCACTCTCGCATAGACCATAGACGAATTTTCTTCCGGCATAATCTCCGTCAAGCCTGAAATCATTGCCAAGGTCAATCACTCTGCACTCAGATGGAACGTCATGAGTATCAAGAAATTGCCTTGAAATACCATGACCCAGGCAGAGGAAAAGAACATCGGGGTCATTGAGCTCCTTGCCGAAGCAAAGGTCAGTCTCCCCGAACAAGTCCTTGTGTACCTGACTTACAGGAGTGCCTTCTTCAGATGTCGTAGTTGCAGACACAATCTCCGTATATGGATGGTTCAGGAGGATGCGCAACAGCTCTCCTCCCGTGTAACCAGTAGCTCCGGCAATCGCAACTCTGAGTTTTCTGTCTGTCATATCCGGAACTATTTTTCGATGTCCTTGATTCCGTCTTCGCCGTTGACGCTGTAATAAATCTTCAATGGATTGGCGATCACCTTGGTGAATCCCACCACGTCACGTCCGGTGTAAGATTTGTTGATCTCACCGTATGCTCCGAACTTAGAGCTCATAAGGTCGTGGCTGCTTCTGCAACCGGTCACAAAGAAATGGTAAGGCATGAGCGTAACGTCAACTTCTCCGCTGACATATATTTCCATGCTGTCCATCATGGCTTCCATATCCCTCATCACGGGATCGAGGTACATCGCCTCATGCATCTGCTGGCCATACCATCCTGCGATCTGGTCTTTCCAATAAATCTGACCTTTTGTAAGTGTATGTTTCTCAAGCAAATGATGAGATTTGACGAGGATAAGAGGAGCTGCAGCCTCGAAACCTACGCGGCCTTTGATACCGATGATGGTGTCTCCGATGTGGATGTCCCTGCCGATGCCGAAGGGTGCGGCGATGTCGCGCAGTGCCTTGATCAGCTCTACGGGATCCATTTTCTCACCGTTCAGTGAAACAGGTTCGCCTTTTACGAAGCCTATAGTGACTTTTTCCGGACTTGTCTTTGTCACCTTGGTAGGGTAGGCCTCCTCAGGAAGGACACCGTCCGATGAAAGGGTCTCGACACCTCCGATGCTGGTGCCCCAAAGTCCCTGATTGATTGAATATTTTGATTTTTCCCAAGTGAAATTGAAGCCGTGGTCCTTGAGAAAATCAATCTCATACTGACGTGTGAATCCGCAATCACGTACCGGTGCGATGATCTCGACCTGTGGAGCAAGTGTCTCAAACACAATGTCAAAGCGTACCTGGTCGTTGCCGGCTCCGGTACTTCCGTGAGCTACTGCATCAGCGCCGAGAGCCTTTACGTGACCGAGAACCTCCAAAGCCTGGAACACCCTCTCAGAACTTACAGAGAGCGGATAGGTGGCGTTTTTGAGTATATTTCCGAAAATCAGATACTTGAGACCTTTCTCGTAATATGTGTGTGATGCGTCGATATTCTTGTGTGATGCTGCTCCGAGTGTGAGGGCGCGCTCCTCAATCGCAGCTTCCTCTTCTGCAGAAAAACCTCCTGTGTTCACCATGACAGTGTGAACTTCATAACCTTTCTCCTTAAGGTAAGGGACACAGAACGAAGTGTCCAGGCCGCCGCTGAAGGCGAGTACAACTTTCTTGCTCATATTATTCTTCTTTTGTATCGTTTTCTTTCTTGGTCGGGTTCAGAACTGTGATATGCTCTGCCGGGTCATACAGAAGTCCGGTGCAAAGGCACATCTTGTAATTGTTGGCTTCAAGAATCTGGAAATTCCTGCATCCCTGGCATCCTTTCCAGAATTCGGGATCATCGGTGAGCGCTGAAAATGTAACGGGTCTGAATCCAAGTTCATAATTCATTTTCATTACGGCAGCCCCTGTGGTGATACTGAAAATCTTTGCATCGGGGAAGCGCTCCTGCGAGAGCTGGAAAATCCTCTTTTTGATCCTCATAGCCAGTCCTATACCCCTGAACTTATGCGCTACAA
>CAMCIE010000187.1 GCA_945874815.1 uncultured Bacteroidales bacterium | reverse complement strand
CAGGGACAGCGATGACGATCCGGATGAACAATTCCACATCGATGAGGCTTATACATACAAGGTTGACGTAAACCTCCTCACCGGAGCGATTTCATGGGGCAAGAGCGAAGCGGAAACCCCTGCTTATGACAATCTTTACCTTGTCGGAAATATGACAGGATGGAGCTTCGAAGCAATGCAGAAAGACCTTCTCGACCCATTCCTGTTCAGAATGGGAAGATATTTTGACCAAGGAGGGGAATTCAAGTTCGGAACATCGAACGGCAGCTGGGAGAACATGCTCAAGGCGACAACCTCAAATGCATCGATTACAGACACTTCAATGGAATTCATAAGTGGCTATGACCCTGACAATAAGTGGTTTATGAAAGACGAGGAAGCAGCAAAGGCATATAAGATCTGCGTTGATATCCGCAAAGGCAAGGAACGTATGATGATGCGTGAGTTCGTTCCATACGAATGCATATACCTGATTGGAAGTGCTTGTTCTGCAGGCTGGGATTTTTCGAACGCTGTTCCAATGAATGTTGATGCTTCCAATCCTTACATTCTCACATGGGAAGGAGGACTGAATGCGGGAGAACTCAAGTTCACCTGCGACAAGAAATCGGACTGGAACGGAGCATGGTTCCTTGCTGACAAAGGCGACAAAAATCCAACAGGAGAGCAGGAAAGACTCCTCTTCGTTGACAAGTCTGATGACTGGTTCAAATCACAGTATATTGAGATCGGAATAGGCGACATTGACCAGAAATGGCAGATTCCATCGGCCGGAACCTATTCAATCACTCTGGACCAGCTCAATGAAACAATCACAATAGTCAAGAAATGACAAGAAAAACTTTCATTGCATTAGTATTCAGCACCGCCTTCGCGCTCTCTTGCACGGAGAGCGGTGCTCCTGATGTTCCGTCAGGAGGAAACGATGATGAAGTCATCTCCGAAGTAACCGAAGTATCAGAAGTGTCTTCATCTATTTCCATGAATATATCCACTGACAAATCCAAGTACAACCCCGGGGAAACCGTCACTTTCACAGCCGACAACATGCCTTCAGGGGCAAAGGTCAGATACCGCCACAACGACGAAACCATCCTCATCCAGGATGCCACCGCAGCAACATGGCAATGGACTGCCCCATCGGAGGATTTCACGGGATATATGGTGGACATATTCATAGAAAAGGACAAAGGTGAGCTAATCTACGGTACAATCGCGGTCGATGTATCGAGCGACTGGACCAGATTCCCGCGTTACGGCTTCGTCGGTGATTTCGACAGCTCCAAGCTTCAGGACGGAGTCATCGAAGCAGAGATGGATTTCCTGCGCAGATGCCATATCAACGGCATCCAGTTCTATGACTGGCACAACAAGCACCACTGGCCTCTAGGAGGTACAATGGACAAACTGGATGAGGTTTATAAGGATATTGCCAACAGACCGGTTTATACCGAAGCTCTGAAAAAATACATACAGGTGCAGCATGAATATGGCATGAAATGTATGTTCTATAACCTTTGCTTCGGAGCATTGGACGATGCTGCGGCAGACGGAGTCAAGGATGAATGGTACATCTTCAAAGGAGTGAACCATACTGACAAAGACTATCACGGACTGCCTTCAGACTGGAAGAGCTCCATTTATGTGCTCGACCCGGGCAATGAGCAGTGGCAGGAATATCTGATACAGCGGAACAATGAGGTTTATGCCCACTTTGATTTTGACGGCTTCCACATTGACCAGCTGGGTGACAGAGGCGACCGATATGACTGGTACAGCAACAAAGTGAACCTTCCCAAAGGCTATGCTTCATTCATAAAGGCAATGAAGGAGGCACATCCTGACAAAACCCTGGTAATGAATGCTGTAGGAAGCTACGGAGCATCACAGATTGCAGGAACAGGATGCATGGGATTCCTTTACAACGAATGCTGGTCATCAGAAGCTGAGTTCAAGGACTTGTATAATATCATCAAATCCAATGATTCATATAGCGGAAACAAACTCAACACCGTGTTTGCGGCATATATGAACTATGAATGTGACAACAGGGAATTCAACATTCCAGGTGTCCTGCTGGCTGATGCGGTAATGTTTGCAATCGGAGGATCGCATCTTGAACTTGGTGACCACATGCTCTGCAGGGAATATTTTCCATATCAGGGAGTCAGGATGAACGAAGCACTGCGCACACAGATCATAAGGTATTACGATTTCATGACAGCATACCAGAATCTGCTCAGAGGAGAAAGTACTGCTGCAGAAATTAATATTGACATGACCTACACCGGCAGTGCAAAGAATGTCAAGATTGCATCGTGGCCTCCTCAACAGGGAAAAATCACCACTTTTGCAAAACAGACTGACGGTAAGCAGGTTATCCACATGCTGAACTTCCTTTCTGCAGAAAGCCTCTCATGGAGAGACCTCAAAGGTGACGCGGTTGAGCCAAGGCTGGTGAATTCGATTCCAGTGGAAATCAAGACAGACAAGACCATAAGGAAAGTCTGGGTAGCCAGCCCTGACAAACACGCCGGAGCGCCTGTTGAACTTGCTTTCAAACAGACCAGGGAGGCAGTAAGCTTCACGGTCCCTTCTCTTAAATATTGGACAATGATTGTAATGGAATAAATAATGAAACGCATATTTATATTAATCGTTATCAGTTTTTTAGGAGCGGTGAGTGTTTTCGCGGATACGGTCTGTTCAAAGGATGGGAGCCGCGTTAGATTCACCTCTGATGACGGAGCTGTGCTTGAGCTTAAAATGTGCAGCCAGTCAGTCGTCAGAGTCCGTTATGCTCCGGATGGTGTCATGGAAAATGATCGTAAATCCTATGCAGTTGAAAATGATGAGCTTAGCTCATTCGAAGTGAATGTCAATGAACAGGCTGCCTGCTATGAGATTTTCACTGACAAGCTCAGAATCAGGATTGACAAAAGTCCTTTGAAACTCCAGATATTCGACAAATATCAGAAACTCCTTTTCAGTGACTGTGCAGACAGAGGACGTTCATCTGACGGATCCAGAAAAGTCGAGTACAAACTGCTCAGAAGGGATGAACATTTCTTCGGTCTGGGAGAAAAGACAGGAAAGCTTGACCGCAGGGGTGAGCAGTACAAGATGTGGAACAGTGACAAGCCTTGTTACAGCACCGTGGAAGACCCGTTGTACAAGAGCATCCCGTTTTTCATGAGCAACTACCGTTACGGCATTTTTCTGGACAATACATACAAGACCGAATTCAAGTTCGGAACCGAAAGTCGAGACTGGTACAGTTTTGAAGTCCCTGACGGAGAGATGGTCTATTATTTCATCTTCGGAAGCGACTTCAAGGAAATCATCGGCCAGTACACCCAGCTGACCGGAAAGCCTATCATGCCTCCGAGATGGGCATTGGGTTTTTCGCAGTGCAGAGGTCTTCTTACCAATGAAGAACTCACTTATGAGATTGCCAAAGGCTATCGTGACAGAGGCATTCCTTGCGATGTCATCTATCAGGACATCGGATGGACTGAATACCTTCAGGACTTCGAGTGGCGTAAAGGCAATTACACCAACCCGCGCAAGATGCTTTCCGACCTGGATTCCATGGGATTCAAAGTGATTCTTTCACAGGATCCAGTAGTGTCCAAGGCGAATGTAAGGCAGTGGAAAGAAGCTGACAGTCTGGGCTACTTCGTAAAGGATGTCCGGACAGGCAAAAGTTACGATATGCCATGGCCATGGGGCGGAGACTGCGGAGTCGTGGATTTCACCAAACCTGAAGTGGCTGAATGGTGGGGTGCATACCAGCAGAAGCCTTTGGACGACGGCGCAGCCGGATTCTGGACCGATATGGGCGAACCGGCATGGAGCAATGAAGAGTCTGCAGAGAGGCTTTACATGCAGCATAATGACGGAATGC
>CAMCIE010000186.1 GCA_945874815.1 uncultured Bacteroidales bacterium | reverse complement strand
CAAGGACAAGCCTCATTGCCAAGGCGAAGGACCTCAAGGGCAAACTCCTAATCTGTCAGGGTGTCATCGACCCTGTTGTCGTATGGGAGAACAGCCTGAGCTTTGTCAGGGAATGCGTGAAGAATAACGTACAGGTGGATTATTTCCCATACCCTCGTGCCGAGCACAATGTTCTGGGCAAGGAACGTGTTCAACTTATGGACTAGGTCAGCATTTATTTCAACGATTTTCTGTAATCAACTTATTTCAAATGAAATCAATCAAGGACATATATAAGATAGGAAAAGGTCCGTCCAGCAGCCACACCATGGGCCCGTTCAAGGCAGTACGCTCATATCTGGAGCATCATCCGGACGCAAGCCACCTGCACGTCACCCTCTATGGGTCACTGGCAGCCACCGGGAAGGGCCACCTCACCGATGTCGCCATCCAGGAAGCATACCAGACCTGGAGATGGACGGACAAGGATATGCTCGAAAGTAAATTCAGGCGTGCCGGAGACGTGGACATAGAGTGGAGGCCGAAGGAGACCCTCCCCTTCCATCCCAACGGAATGAAGATAGCCTCGGTCAACTTCGACGGAGACCTTTATGACAAATGGACTTATTACAGCATCGGAGGCGGAGACATCGTATGCATGGACTGCCAGATTGATGCAGAGGATGAGGAGGAAGTTTATTCCCTCAACACTATGACCGACCTTCTGAACTGGTGCAACCGCGAAGGCAAGGCTTATTGGGAATATGTCGATGAGATTGAGGGCAAGGGGCATGGCGTATGGGAACATCTGGAGCTTGTCTGGAAGGTTATGTGCCAGGCGGTGGAACGTGGAATAGACCAGGAGGGTTCGCTTCCGGGACCGCTGAAAATCAGAAGAAAGGCATCCAGCTATTTCATCCGTGCAGAAGGCTATAGCGATGTCCTGCGTACCAGAGGGCTTATATTTTCCTATGCGCTGGCAGTCAGCGAGGAGAATGCCTGCGGAGGCACAATAGTCACTGCACCGACCTGTGGTTCGTGCGGAGTGATGCCGGGAGTGCTGTACCATGTGAAAAAGGTTTATGGATTCAGCGACAAACGTATTGTCCGGGCATTGGCTACGGCGGCGCTCGTGGGCAATGTCGTCAAGCACAATGCATCCGTTTCCGGAGCTGAGGTGGGATGCCAGGGAGAGGTCGGAGTGGCCTGTGCGATGGCCGCTGCAGCTGTTACCCAGCTGATGGGAGGAAGCCCGTCGCAGATTGAATATGCCGCTGAAATGGGGCTGGAGCACCATCTGGGACTGACCTGTGACCCCGTTTGCGGACTTGTGCAGATTCCTTGCATCGAACGCAACGCATACGCGGCTGCGCGTGCACTTGATGCCAGCATCTATGCCCTCTACACCGACGGAAGGCACAGAGTGTCATTCGACCAGGCTGTCAAGGTGATGAAAGAGACCGGAAAGGACCTCCCTTCGCTCTACAAGGAAACAGGTGAAGGCGGTCTTGCAAAGGAACTGGAATAAAAACACCCATCAGAAATAAGCGGGAGACATATCAGATTTCAAAATATATTTCTAACTTTGGGGAATTACTGAAAGCTGATATATATGACTTATATCAAATTACCTGAAGAAGACAAAACCAGACGCCTGGTTTTCTATCTGGCGATGGAGGAATATGTCGCTGCCAATCTTGACAAGTTGCTTCCGGACAGGACTGAAAAGGAAGCATTTTTCATGTGGCAGGTCCCTCCGACCGTAATATTCGGAAGGAACCAGGTAATGGAAGCGGAAGTGAACATTGATTATTGCCGCATCAAAGGCATCAACCTTTTCAGAAGGAAAAGCGGAGGAGGATGCGTGTATTCCGACTGGGGTAATATCATGCTCTCATATATCACGGCCAAGACTGACGTTGCATTCACTTTCGAGTCTTTCCTCCAAAGAATTGCACTTGTGCTCCGACATGCGGGTCTTCCGGCCTGTGTGTCAGGCAGAAACGACATCATGATAGATGGCAAGAAAGTATCAGGCAATGCATTCTTCCTCAAACCCAAATCCAGCATCGTCCATGGTACAATGTTGTTTGACACTGATTTCGAAGAACTTACAAAAGCAATCACTCCATCTGAAGCGAAAATCAAAAGCAAGGGCGTGGATTCCGTACGTGCACACGTGACGAATCTCCGTCCTTATTTCATTGCCTCGCATAAGCAATGGCAGCAAGCCCTTTCGGACATAAGCAAATTCAAATCCTTCATTGCTGAACAGCTATGCACCGTGGCTTCGAAAAATGAAGAAGACTCCACCATATTTGACCAGATTACATTGAATGACAATGATCTGGAAGAAATCAGGAAAATTGAGGCCACATATCTCGACCCCGACTTCCTGCAAGGAAAAAAACACAGCTGGAGCAAAAGCCTCTCTTGCAAGATTGAAAACGTAGGGGAAATCGAGGTTAGGTATGAAATGGAAGCCGACCATATCATCGGCTGCACTGTAACCGGAGATTTCTTTCCGCTGAAGGAAGGAATCGGGGAATATCTGGGCAGCGCCCTGAATGGATGCAGGGATGATTTTCAGGAAGTTTCCAATGCCCTGGAATCATGTGACCTTGCCCAGTTCATATCCGGATTGGATGCCGGGGAACTCGCCAGAGGATTATACGGAATGACCATTAATCAATAATACTATTATGGAAGACAATCTCAAGAAAACCTGTCTTTACGGGAGCCACGTTGCTCTCGGGGCGAAAATGAGTCCTTTTGCAGGATTCATGATGCCTATCCAATACACCTCAATCACCGACGAACACAATGCAGTTCGCAATAAGGTCGGAATGTTCGACGTTTCCCACATGGGCGAAATCTTCGTAAGCGGTCCTGATGCCGAAAAGTTTGTCAATCATATCTTTACAAATGAAATACGCGGGTTCGAGCCGGGCAAGGTCCTCTATGGAATGATGTGCCACGAGAATGGCGGAGTCGTGGATGACCTGCTGGTTTACAGAGAGTTTGAACCTGACCATTTCCTGCTTGTGGTGAATGCAGCCAATATTGACAAGGACTATCAATGGATTTGCTCGCAGACGGAAGGCTTCGACGTGAAGGTTGTGAATGAATCTGACTCATGGGGACAGATTGCGGTGCAAGGACCTGATTCTGAAAGAATTGTGACAGAGATTCTTTCCCTTGGCGAAGCCGCCGCCCTGACCTTCTACACCTATTGCGAGTCTTCATGGAAAGGGGCAAGGATGGTTCTCAGCCGCACAGGCTACACAGGAGAGGACGGCTTCGAGCTTTATACTACCCCTGAGGGAATATGCGAAATATGGGACATCCTGCTCAAGGCCGGAGTTGCCCCTTGCGGTCTGGGATGCCGTGACACCCTCCGTTTCGAGGCAGGTCTTCCACTGTACGGTGACGAACTTTCTGATGAGATCACACCGATTGAAGCCGGTCTGGGCATGTTCTGCAAGCTTGACAAGGAATTCATAGGAAGAGATGCGCTTGCTGCACAGAAAGCACAGGGCACATCACGCAAGCTGGTGGGACTGGAAGTACATGACAAAGCCATTCCTCGTGCTACCTATCCGATTGAGACAGAAGACGGTACACAGGTTGGCACCGTGACCACAGGATACCGTTCCATCACTCTTGACAAGAGCATCTGCTTCGCAATGGTGGATGCCGCCCATGCAGCCCTTGGCACTGCCCTCAACGTACGCATCAGGAAGAAAGTCTTCCCAGGCACAGTAATCAAGAAACGATTTTATCAGACTAACTACAAGAAATAAACAATACATTATGAGCACAATTATCGAAGGTCTCAGATACAGCGAGACACATGAATGGGTTAAAGTTGAAGATTCAATTGCAATCATCGGAGTAACTGACTATGCACAGAAGGAAATGGGCGACATCACTTACGTTGACATGCCTGACGTTGACGAC
>CAMCIE010000185.1 GCA_945874815.1 uncultured Bacteroidales bacterium | reverse complement strand
TGCAAGTCCGCTCAAGAGGGCTATCCAGTAATACTATGAAGACCCTGTATCAGAGTTCATTATATCTGACCGAATCATTTCAGGCAAGACTAAGTCGCACCGCGCCGCCAACGCAGGGAATCCTGTTGCCGAGAAAGTCAGGCTGAAAGTTGGTCTGTCTCGTACGGGTGCTGACACCATTGTCAGCAAGGCTTATGTCCATGACCTCGAGTTCCATATCGTCGATCATGCTAACGAGGGCTCTGAATGATTCTTCTGAAGAGAACAGTGAACGTAAGTTTGATAGATTCTTTTTCATGGCTTTTTGTTTTTGTTGATGCAAAGGTAGGTTGCCATTGTACCAAAGCACGGCACAAGCATAATTTTTTCATAAAAAAATGACAAAACTTGTAATTTTTGATCTGGACGGCACGCTCCTGAATACAATCGAGGACTTGGGAAGGGCCTGCAACCATGCTCTGGCGCAATGCGGGTTTCCCCTTCGCCGGATGGATGAATACAATATGATGGTGGGAAGGGGCATAATGAACCTTTTCCTGAATGCACTTCCCGAAGGGGAGAAAACCATGGATAATGCGTTAAAAATGAGGGAGTTCTTTGTTCCTTACTACAGCGAGCACGGAAGCGATTTTACAGCGCCCTACCCTGGTATTCCGGAACTTCTGGACAATTTGACGTCCCGAGGCATTTCTTTGGCAGTGGCTTCCAATAAATACCAGCAGGGAACGGAGCATCTGATCAGGCATTATTTCGGGAAATACGAGTTTGTGAGAATCCTCGGACAAAGGGAAGGCAAGCCCATCAAACCGGATCCTGAAATCGTGAGGGAGGCAATGGAGGGAGTGAGCGGAATCCGCCTTGACGATGTGGTATATTGCGGAGATTCCGACGTGGATATGATGACCGGGAAGAATGCCGGAGTGAGAACCATCGGTGTGACATGGGGGTTCCGTACCAGAGAGGAGCTTCTCGCCCACGACCCTTGGTTTCTTGCTGAAACCCCTGCCGACATCGCCAACGCCATATAACAACTGTCATTTCAACAACAACTGTCATTTCGACCGAACGAAGTGAATGGAGAAATCTAAACAACAACTGTCATTTCGACTGAACGAAGTGAATGGAGAAATCTAAAATGGAAGAAAGATCAACAGACAAATTAGCCAGATACATCCTCCTGGCAAGCGGAGCAGCAATCACAGCCGCACTTTGCTGGTACTTCAGGAACGTCCTTATTTACATCCTGATAGCGGTAGTAATGTCATTGATAGCCAAGCCGATAAAAAAAGGCTTGAGAGCAATTTCCATAAAAGGAAAGAGAATGCCCGAATGGCTTATGGCAATATTGTCAATGGTCATAATAATCGGGGTATTCTTTTCAGTCATCACCCTGATTATCCCTGTGGTCAGCAGCATAATCAAAGGCATTTCACTGGAAAACATCGAAAATGCCGCCCGCTACATCGCCGTCCCTCTGAGCGACCTCAACCAGTTCCTCAGGGACACATTTCCTCAGCTGGGCAAGTCTTTCAGAGTAGAACTCGCTATGGCTCAGGAACTTCAGAAGATGCTCGACGTATCCATCTTCTCATCCATGATCGGATCGGCAGCCAACTTCGTAAGCAGTTTCGGAGTAGGCCTGTTCTCCGTTGTGTTCATCGGCTTTTTCTTCATCAGGGACGAACACCTGTTCGGCAGAATGATCTCAGCCCTTGTCCCGGACAAGCATGAGGATGATGTTTTCAAGGCACTTTCGGACATCGGCCATCTGCTTTCGAGATATTTCAGCGGACTCGTCATAGAGATGGCAGGAGTCGGATTGCTCAACTTCCTCGGACTTTTCCTTGTGGCAAGACTCGGATTCAATTCTGCCCTTGGAATTGCCTTCCTGACCGGCATCCTTAACATTATCCCTTATGTCGGACCGCTTGCAGGAGGAGTGATTGGAACTGTACTCGCACTTGTGCTGAAATACAGCAGCGTCGTGCCTGTGGGCCTGAATGTAAGTTTCGGATTCTTCTGCATAATCCTCATTGCAATTTTCTGCGTCACCCAGCTGGTGGACAATTTCCTTTTCCAGCCTATAATCTATTCAAACAGCATCAAAGCCTCACCGCTTGAAATCTTCATCGTATTGCTCATGGCAGGTCATATCGGAGGACCTCTCGGAATGATCATCGCCATCCCGAGCTACACTGTGATAAGGGTAATAGCCTTCAGATTCTTCAGCAATGTAAAGGTAATCAGAAGACTGATGCAAAAAAGTGAAACACTACAGGAGGAATAAATATGAAACATCTGATTATCAGAACATTAATTCTCGCATCAATCCTTCTGGCAACAGCTGTTTCAGAAGGATTTGCACAAACTGTCATCGAGCCTGATGCGACATACCTATATGCAAAAAGAGACACATGCGACCTGTTCATGAGCGTCTATGAGCCATCAGCAATGGCACCGGAAAAAGAAGGCAAGCCACTTGTCCTGTTCATGTTCGGAGGCGGATTTCAAGAAGGAAACAGGGACTCCGAGTGGTATCAGGAATGGTTCAGGCAACTCACAACAAATGGGTACCGTGTCATTTCAATTGACTATCGTCTGGGGCTTAAAGGAGTGGAAGACAGCATATCAGCCAAGGCATCAAGGCTTGAAAATGCTGTTCATATCGCCATGGAGGATTTGTTTACCGCGACAGAATTCATTATTGACAATGCTGAAAGTCTGGGAGTGGATCCTGAAAGAATCGTAATCAGCGGCTCTTCTGCCGGGGCAATTACGGTAATGCAGGCAGAATATGAGATTTGCAACAGGACTGCCTTGGCAAAAAAGCTCCCGAGAGGATTGCGATATGCAGGAGTAATGTCTTTTTCAGGAGCCGTCCTGACCAATAACGGGAAACTGAAATATAAAAGCATGCCTTCACCGACTCTGATGCTGCATGGAACCGCTGACAAGATGGTTCCTTACAAACAGTTCAAATACAATAAGGCAGGCATGTACGGAAGCGGTTACATAGCAAGGAAATTCAAGAAATCCGGTTTTGAATACGTCATGTGTCACTTCACCGGCCTCGGCCATGAAGTGGCCGGATATATGGCAAAAACCACCGACCTGCAGTTCGAATTCCTCGAAAGCTGCGTTGCCGGTGGCAAATTCAAATCCAAAGAAATCGTACGCTGACCTGTCTATTTCAACACAAGTTCCACAGGGCAGTGGTCCGATCCGAATATTTCTGTATGAATGGCTGCGGATTCGAGCCTGTCTCTCATATCTTCTGTGACGAGGAAATAGTCGATACGCCAGCCCGAATTCCTTTCGCGTGCCCTGAAACGGTATGACCACCAGGAATATATGTCCTTCTGGTCCGGGTTGAAATATCTGAATGTATCAATGAATCCGGCTCCGAGAAGGTCTGTGAATTTTCCCCTTTCCTGATCCGTGAATCCGGCATTGTTGTGGTTTGAAGAAGGATTTTTCAGGTCTATTTCCTTATGTGCCACATTCATGTCACCGCAAACGACAACACCTTTGCCCTTTTCATGCAGGCCAAGCAGGTAAGCACGAAAGGCATCTTCCCATACCATTCTGTAATCCAGGCGTTTAAGCTCATCCTGTGAATTGGGAACATAGACGCATACCAGAAAGAAATCCTGCATTTCAAGAGTGATTACGCGGCCTTCCGTATCATGCTCCCCGATGCCGATGCCATAGCTCACCGAAAGCGGCTCATGCTTTGTATATACAGCTGTGCCGGAATAACCCTTCCTCTGTGCAAAATTCCAATAAGATTTATATCCGGGAAACTCAAGTTCCAATTGGCCGGCTTGCATTTTGGTTTCCTGAAGGCAGAAAAAGTCTGCATCCAGAGAGGCAAAGATTTCAGAGAAACCCTTGCCATTGACAGCGCGGAGGCCGTTTACATTCCACGAAACAAGTTTCATC
>CAMCIE010000184.1 GCA_945874815.1 uncultured Bacteroidales bacterium | reverse complement strand
ATGGAAGTCATCGTATCTCCCTATAATATGAACCGAGCATATAGGAAGGTCATATTGAACGGCGGGAGCGGAGGTGTCGACTCGATGGAGGCAAACAAATATTCTGAAGTCAATTTAAAGACAACTAACATTTATTATGAATAGCCTGATAACATATTTAATTATTGTTGTTGCACTCATTGTTGCAGAGTTGATTTATTTCAAGGTTGCCGACAAGTGCAACATCATCGACAAACCCAACGAGAGGTCGTCGCATTCGAGTATCGTGCTGAGGGGCGGCGGGATTATTTTTTTGATTGGAATGCTGGTCTGGGCCGTGGCGGCGCTTTGCGGGGGCTTCGGCGAGTGGCTTGAGGTTTATCCGTGGTTCCTGCTGGCAGTGACGCTGGCGGCGGGGATTTCGTTTGTGGATGATGTGCGGTCGCTGCCGGATTCGGTGAGGCTGGTGGTGCAGTTTCTGGCGATGGGGCTGTTGATTCTGCAGTTGTTCCTGTCGGGACGAGGAATGGGGTTGTTCGGCGAGGGCAATCTGATTGTGAATGCCGTGTTTGTTGTGGTCGCGCTGATTGTGTGCGTGGTGGCGACGAATATCTATAACTTTATGGATGGTATCAATGGAATCACAGCAGGTTATTCGATTGCGGTTCTCCTGCCATTGCTGTTGATGAACAGAGGCGAGGAATTTATGTCTGATTCTTTCCTTGTTGTGTCATTGATCAGTGTCCTGATTTTCTCGTTCTTCAATTTCCGTCCGCGGGGAAAGGCAAAATGCTTCGCTGGGGATGTGGGCAGTGTGGGAATAGCTTTCATCCTCTTGTTTTCAATCGGAATGTTGATTGTCAGGACCGGGGATGTAACTTGGCTGATCTTCCTTCTGGTTTATGGCGTTGACGGATGCCTGACCATCTGCCATCGCATTCTGCTGCACGAGAACCTTGGTGAGGCGCATCGCAAGCATGCTTACCAGCTGATGGCCAATGAGTTGAAGATGTCGCATCCTGTTGTGAGCCTGATCTATATGGCATTGCAGCTGCTTGTTTCTTTGGGCTTCATTTATCTTTGCCCGCTGCTGGCATCTGCCGCAGGTTTGTCGCTTGTGGCTTGGCATTGGATTTACCTTGCGGTGGCTCTGATGCTGCTTGCTGTGGCTTATGTTCTCTTCAAGAAGAAATACTACCATCTTCACGAAGAATATCTTGCATCATTGAAATAGTAAGAATTTATGATAACAATTGATAAGAAACTGATTTCGGATTTGTTGGACCAGGCTGTGGCCAATCCTCGTTTGCGTCAGAATTATGATTTGCGTACATCATCGCAGGAGGGTTGCCAGCGGATGCTGAATGCTCTGTTGCCCGGGACTGTGGTGCCGGTTCACAGGCATCCGCGCAGCAATGAGAGCGTGTTGCTGATTTGTGGGAAGATTGTTGAGGTGATATTTGATGGCGCTGGCAATGAGGTGGAGAGATGTCACCTGGATACGACTGCCGGCAATTTCGGCTGTGTGGTGCCGGCTGGCGCATGGCACACTGTTGAGGTGCTGGAGCCGTCGGTGATCATGGAGGTGAAGGATGGCCGCTATGGGGAAGACGGCAGCGAAACATATGAGCAATTGGCAAGCGAAAAGCCGACTGAACAGTCAGCTGAACTGCCTGATGAGCAGTATGTTGTCAAAAATGACGGTCAGTCCGGACCATTCAGCAATTCCCTTGGTGACCTTCGCAAGAATATCGAGTATCTGATTGGGATGGAACGGATGTCCGGCAGTATGGAGGTTATTACTCCGCTTTATGTCAGTCGGATGCTTAATGTGCCGCTGGAGGATGTGGAAACGGCGATGAAGGAGATGGAGGTGTCTTTGTAAAACACTGATAATCAAATACCGCAGGGAGGCATTCTCTTGCGAAAATACCTCCCTTTGGCAAATCCGGATGTGAAAGCAGGAGCCCCTATAGGGCTAAGAAATCACCATCAGCGTTTCCGTCTGAGATGACCCTTTCTTACTCGAACCTTACGTCCATCGATTACGCGGAATGATCCGGAAACAATGGTGTAGCGATTCTGGAGCCACTCTTTGACAAGCTCATCAAAAAGGCGCTCGCAAACACTATTAATCAGAGAGAAAAATTTAATCATAAAAATGATAATAACATGTAATGTTGGAGCGATGGAGCGGCTTTTTTAAAGCACTCATCCGGTAGGACTAAAAAAACAGAGCAGGAAATGATGAAATCCATACTCTGTTTGTCTTTAGTGTTTGCGAGCCATAAGGACTCTAACCTTACATGTTTCTTCTCTCTCCGCAAAGATACATATTAATTTTGGAAAACAAAGTAAAGTGGAATTTTCTTTTTAATAGTATGATGGTCTTAGCCAAAGATGGAGCTGACTTAAAGTCTGTCATATCGAACGATTCGATATTGTTACGTCGAGCATTGTCAGGAAATCTGTTGATAATCTACAAGTTATCAAGATCCCTCCAGCGCTTCGCTTAGTCGGGATGACAATTTAGGGACTTTCTTGCCAGCTTCATGACGATGTAGACTGACTCGTGGATGACAATTTCAAGACTTTTAAGTAAGTCTATTTTTATGCTGTTTGTGTATTAGTGTATTAGTATTGTAAATATAGTGCTGCATCCCATATAACGTATTGTAAATAATTTTGTTAATATCACAAATTATAACCAACTTAGATATCATAATGCAGGAAATGGAATTGTTATTATAGATTATCAGGTTGTTATGATTCGTGTGTTGTTGGTAAAAATCATGAATGTCCGTTGTGGGCTGGTGCCGTTGAAATTTCGCCTTCTGGTGGATGGTGATGTGGATTTGGAGTTGGATACGGGGAAAGTTGTCGAGGCCGCTGAGTTGATTTCTTTCCGACGTGATGGCTGTGTCGGGAAGGGTTGTGCAATGGTGAATGAATCGCTGAAATTCGAGATTGAAAGGTATAAGTCGGTTATCAGCGAGACTTTTCTCTCCATGGTTCGTGAAGGGGTGGCCGTGAATGAGGAAAATTTGAGACAGGCTGTTCGGGAGAGGATTGGAGAAGATGGTTCGTTGAATGAGGGTTGTCAAACTTTGGTCGGGCGTCTTCGCCAGTATCTTGAAGATGAATTGGAATCCGGAAGAATCAGCCGGCGAAGGTACGGGGAAACCCATGTTCTTTCAAGGAAGCTGGAACGGTATCTTGTGGTCAGGGAACGTCCTTGCCTTCGGCCGGAGCAGTTTACGCCGGAGATGGTTGTGGATTTTGAGAAATTTTGTGTGGATGAATATCTTTATGCCGCAAATCCCAGATATTCAACGTTGTACCCACGGGATTACGAGGGCAGCCGTGGGTGGCCGAAGAGGAAGCTGAAGGAGGAGCCGCTTCGGAAAGTGCTTGACCATTTCCAGTCTTTCTGGAATGATCTGGTCTTGTTCGGAGAGATTGAGAAATCGCCATATAACGGTTATGTGCCTTGGATGATGGAGCAGAAGAAGCACGGGCGTTATTCCGAGATGTTGAATGAGACCGTCTCGCTGACTATGGATGAGTTCCGGAGACTCATAACCACGCCGGTGCCGGAGAGTATGGCAGGAGTGAGAAATGCGTTTGTTTTGCAGATTTGTCTGGGGTGCAGGGGCGAAGATTTCAAGAATCTGGGCCTGGGGAATGTGGCGGTGTCAAAGTCGGGAATTCCTTATATACATTACTGTCATTCAAAAGGCCTGACGAAGGGCGGGAATGAAGATTTCATTGAGGTTCCGCTGGTCAGAGCAGCATTTGATATCGTGATGCGGACGAGGTTTGATTTCCATTTCGGGACGCAGAATGCGGTTTACAACAAGGAAATCAGGAGTCTGATGAGGTTTTGCGGGCTAACGCGTGAGATATGCCTGTATAATAACGGGACCGGGAAATCAGAACTGGTAAAACTCTGTGACGTGATGTCCCA
>CAMCIE010000183.1 GCA_945874815.1 uncultured Bacteroidales bacterium | reverse complement strand
ATTACGAGTATGTTGGCATTATTGTGCTGCTTGAGAAGTTTGCTGATTTCCACACTCCAGGCAAGACCGGCACGGATACCGATATGCTTGTTCAGACAAAAGGACATTCCATTTCCTGTGCCGCACATTGCAATGCCACACTGGACATCTCCCTTGGTCACCGCCTTCGCAAGGGGATGAGCTACATCAGGATAGTCCATACTGTCAGCAGAATCAGTACCGAAATTGACAACTTCATGGCCGTTTTCTTCCAGCCATGCAATCAGTCTGGTCTTATATTCAAAACCAGCGTGGTCACTGCATATTCCTATTTTCATATTCCTAATTATAATTATTTAACAGCCAAGAGTTTCCTTGATGAACTCAATCCTGCGGCCGAACTCCTCCTTTCCGATAAGGGTGACTATGTCAGCAATTCCAAGTCCGCTGGAAGCACCCACGAGGGCAAGTCTCAGGCAGTTCATTACCTTGCCCATAGGCCACTCATTGCCACGGATGAACTCCTCAAGCGGTCCTTCGAGCGACTCTTTGTTGAATTCACCTTCAAAGGCAAGAATGAAATCAGCCACTTTGAGAGCAAGGCTGTAGTTTTCTTCTTTCCAGAATTTCGCAGCATCCTTTTCCACAAATGAGGCAGGGCTTACGAACAGATATGAAGCAATATCCCAGAAGTCTGCCACGAATGATGCCCTTTCCTTGATGAGCTCCACGATGCGGAGAACATAGTCGCGGGTAAAGATATGATTTTGGAAATCAGCACCTTGAACACTCATCTGCGAACCTGCAGTGAGGGCACATTTTGCACAATCGACAATCTGCATGCCCTTGGACTCAAGAATCGGGATGTAGAGCTCGGTAAGCTCCTCGGCGGTCTTGGTCCTGAGATATTCCTTATTGTACCATTTTGCCTTGTCAGGATTGAACCTTGCACCTGACTTGATAACCCTCTCAAGTGAGAAAGCTTCGATGAGCTCAGGCATGGTGAAAAGTTCCCTGTCATCACCAGGATTCCATCCGAGCATTGCAAGCAGGTTCACGAAAGCCTCAGGGAAATATCCGTCCTCACGGTATCCTCGTGACACCTCTCCCTCTGCGTTGGTCCATTTGAGAGGGAAGACAGGGAAGCCGAGGCGGTCTCCGTCCCTTTTTGAAAGCTTGCCTTTTCCGTCCGGTTTCAGCAGGAGTGAAAGGTGAGCGAAGCGCGGCATGGTGTCCGTCCATCCGAATGCTTCATAAAGCAAGTAGTGAAGCGGGAGCGAAGGCAGCCACTCTTCACCTCTGATGACCTCGGTGATTTCCATCAGGTGATCATCCACTATATTGGCAAGATGATAGGTAGGCAGTTCATCTGCTCTTTTCCAGAGCACCTTGTCGTCAAGAGTAACGGTGTTGACCTCGACATGGCCGCGAATCAGGTCATCCATCTTCACAACCCTGCCTTCAGGCATCTTGAAACGGATTGTCCAGTCTGTATGGCTCTCAAGAAGCGGTCTCCACTCGCTCTCAGGCATCGAGAGGGAGTTGCGCAGCTCCATGCGAGAAGTGTGATTGTAGATGAAAGTCTTGCCCTCAGCCTCCATGGCAGCCCTCTTTGCAGAGAGTTCCTCGGCTGTGTCGAAAGCATAGTATGCGAAGCCCTTCTCAACAAGTTCCTCGGCGTATTTGCGGTATATGCTCTTCCTCTGGCTCTGCCTGTATGGCGCGTGCGGATGACGCTCAGAAGCAGTTTCAACTACATTGCCCTCTGCATCAACACCTTCGTCCGGAATGATTCCGCACCAGTTGAGTGCTTCTATAATATATTTCTCAGCTCCCGGAACGAATCTCTGGGAGTCAGTATCCTCGATTCTTATGATGAAATCGCCTCCATGCTGCTTTGCATAGAGGTAGTTGTAAAGCGCTGTCCTGACGCCACCCATGTGGAGCGGTCCTGTTGGTGAGGGCGCAAATCTCACGCGAGTTCTTCTTGCCATTATATCTGTCAATTATCCAGTTCTGCACACCATGCACAAAACCGCCGCAAAATTAATAAAAAACTCGATTTCGGCAATTGTAAATAATTAACTTTGGTTGTAGTTTTAGAGGGGAAGGCGCTGACGGACTCAGGGGTGATGGAACTGATTTCTCACATCGAAAGCATCAAAGACGACGTTCAGGGCCTGTAGCGGCGGATAAGGCTTGAACAAACGTGATCTAAAGGGAACCTGGCCTTCGAAGTGGCCGCTGCGCGGACTATCTTCGAGGCCAGTTCTTTTTCGGAAGCAACAGACTGGGCAGAATCAGTCAGCTTCAATAGATGGTCCGTGAGCAAATGCTCCAGCAAAAGATGAAAGGCACGGGAATGGTCATGGTGACGAAGATGGCAAAGTTCATGCAGCATGACATAATCCCTCAATACCGAAGGCAATGACATCAGGCTGATATTCAGATTGATATTGTTCCTGGAAGAGCAACTGCCCCAATTGGTGCGATTGTGCTTGAGCCTGAGCGCTGAATACTGAAAACCATATACTTGCGCAAGACAGGCAAGCCTGTGAGGCAAATACTCGGCTGCCTGTCTTCTCAATTGTTCCAACTCCTGAGCTGACAGCGTTTTATCCGGGGCCATTTCCTTATGCCTTTCCATCGTCTTAAGCACCCACTCCCTCTTTGAAAGGTAAAAACGGATAGCCTCATCATAAGACACCATGAAAGGAAGCGTGACACTGACTCCCTTGCTCCTGCTCACCCGGATGCTCACTCTCCGCACTCCGGCCCTTTTACGCACCACAACATTCCCGACCTGCGGGTCATCATATATTCTTTGCATTGTCACAAGACTCCTCCTTAAAAATGGCGTAACCAGAGTCTAAAATCAGCAAACTATTCATCCAAGGCCATCCTTCCATTAGCTTTCCTGCGGATGGCTGCCGTGTTCTCAAGCTCGCTGCGATTCTGTCCTTCGGACACCACCAGAGCAGGTTTCACCCCGTCACTGAACAAGTTTTTCTTCCTGACGGCAGCATTGTTGTAACCAATCTTTTCACTCCTGATCTCTGGAAGCTCGATTCCTTCCTCCGATGAAATCTTCTTCTCATATTTGAAATTGTCATCAATCCAGATGATATTTCCAAGATTGGCATCGGTAATCTGGTCCAGCATGCCCATCTTGAAACCTGTAGCGATGGCAGTGATGCAAATCTTGTCTCCGAAATCGGGGTCATCCTCGAAAACGATACCGGTCTTGAAATTGTTTGCCTTGCCGGTATATTCTGCTATCAGTTTGTTGATGATTCCGAGTTCGGTCATTTTGGCACCCTGGTTGTTTCTGCCCACGGTGATGTTGATGAGCACATATTTGGCAGTCTTGAGGTCGAAATCATTCAGGAGAGGGGATTCGAAAGCATTCCTCACGGCATCGCTCAACCTGTTCTCACCTGTACCTGTACCGCAGCCCATCAAGGCCATGCCGCTGTTTTTCATCATGGTCCTTACATCGTTGAAGTCCACGTTGATATGGCCTTTTTTCTTGATAATCTCAGTGATACCGCGAACCGCAGTGGCGAGCACCTCGTCAGCTTTCGGAAAGGCATCCTGGATCAGCAGGTCACCGTAGAAATCATACAGTTTCTCATTGTTGATGATAAGCAGACTGTCAACATTCTTCTCAAGCTCATTGATGCCGTCCACTGCCTTTGAAGCCGATTCGCAACCCTCATTCTTGAACGGAATGGTCACGACTCCTACGGTCAGAATTCCTTTCTTTTTCGCCATCGAGGCAATCACAGGAGCAGCACCGGTACCGGTACCGCCGCCCATTCCTGCAGTGATGAAAAGCATCTCAGTGCCCTCAAGAGCCTTTGCAGCAATCTCGTCCTGCGAGTTCAGCGCCGCATTTCTTCCCTTGGTAGGATCGCAACCGGCTCCCAGGCCTTCTCCGAGCTGAATCTTGATAGGAACTGCACAACTTTCAAG
>CAMCIE010000182.1 GCA_945874815.1 uncultured Bacteroidales bacterium | reverse complement strand
CGATGCTCCAAAAACAGCCTTGCCATCATCAGTGAGTGTATAACCATAGGTCTTGGATTTACCTATATAGTTATTATTTTCTGAAGAAAACAGGCAACATACCAGAAGCGATTCACCTTCAGGGCTCCAATAAATGGTTTCACCGTCTATGTAAGTCTTGGTGGAAGTACCTGACGCTTCGAGTCTTAAATCCAGAGTCTTTTCCTCTTGGGCAGATGCTTTCTGTTCAGGAGCCTCCGGAGCCTGCTCTTTCAGGCAGCTTGTCGTCAGGATTGAGGCTGTCATCAGTGACATTGCCATCAATATTCGTGATATTGCTTTCATAATCCGCAGATTATAAGTTACCCCAATCATTTATGAACGGATCCTTTTCACCCGGATAGCCGTCATAAATTTTCCCAAGACCTTCATTTGAACCGTTCAGGAAAAACTGTTCCGAATTCAGCCTGATGACTGTCGTTTCAGGGCTGACATACTTTCCTGAGCCCTGAAATATTATCTTATCCCTGTCCATAAAACTTATATTTAATTGAACCTCACAAATTTAATCACTATTTTTCGAAAAATCAAGTTGTGATACATGATAAATTTATCTACCTTTGCAGCCGTCAACGTAGGTAGAAGAACACCCTACAATAAAAAAAACTTACATGTACTACATTAAAAAGACAATGGAGATTTCCGCCAGCCATTCGCTGACGCTCTCCTACCCAAGCAAATGCAGCAGTCTGCACGGTCATAATTGGACAATCACGGTATTCTGCAAATCAAAGGAATTGAACAAGGACGGAATGGTCGTGGACTTTTCTGAGGTGAAACGCCGTGTCCACGGTTATCTCGACCATGGCAATCTCAACGAACTTCTTGAAAAGGACTGACAGGCCGGCAATGAGAGTAAACGAAATATTCTGTTCAGTGCAGGGTGAAGGCCGCTATACAGGTACTCCTGCCGTATTCCTCAGGTTTTCAGGATGCAATCTTAAATGTCATTTCTGCGATACGGACCACAGTTCCTTTACTGAAATGAGCGAGGAGGAGATTGTCGGAATCGTTGCCGGATTTCCTTCAAGACATATAGTTGTAACAGGCGGGGAGCCAAGCCTCCAGCTGACTTCAAGTTTTTGCAGGAGATTGCACGAAAAAGGTTTCTTCATCCAGATGGAGACCAACGGTTCCTTTGCCCTGCCCGGGGATTGTCAGGTGGACTGGATTACATGTTCGCCCAAGTCAGCTCCGGTGAGGATAGGACATGTCGATGAGCTGAAGGTTGTATATTGGGGACAGGATGTCAGCTGCTGGGAGAAATTTTCTGCCAGCGAGCATCGTCTGCAACCACTTGATACAAAAGATGAAATCAAAAACAAGGAGATTCTGCGACTGACATTGGACTACATTATGGAGAATCCGTTGTGGTCCTTGTCGCTCCAAACACATAAAATAATAGATGTAAGATAGTTTTCTATGGCAGGTTCCGGTAAGAAAAGGATTGTTTGCATGTTGCTCGGTTTGCTCTGCATGATGTCATGCAAATACGAGCAGTTTGACATCATCATTGCTGGCGGTGGAGCAAGCGGATGCACGGCTGGCATTCAGGCAGCTTCGATGGGCAGCAGGACTTTGATCGTGGAGCCTCTGCCATGGCTTGGAGGAATGCTTACCAGTGCAGGGGTGAGTGCCACTGATGGCTGCTACAACCTGCCTTCCGGCCTCTGGGGAGAGTTTCAGAGGCGGCTTGCAGAGCATTACGGCAGCATGGATGCGCTGAAAACCGGATGGGTGAGCAATATCCAGTTCGAGCCATCTGTCGGAAACAGGATTTTCAATCAGATGTGCTCGGAGCAGGAACTCCTGTCGGTATGGAAGGAAAGCTCGATTACGGGTCTTCGTCAATTGAAGGACGGATCATGGAAGGCAAAAGTTACATGCAAGACAGCGGGCGGATGCGATGTCGTGCACAGGGTTCGTGCCAGAATAATCATCGATGCTACCGAGCTTGGCGACATTGCCGCTCAGTGCGGAGTAGGCTATGACATAGGAATGGAGAGCAGGGAAATCACCGGGGAAAGGATTGCGCCGCTTAAGGGCAACGGGATAATTCAGGATCTTACCTATGTTGCCATCCTCAAGGATTATGGTCGTGATGTAAGCATTGAGAGGCCTGTCGGCTATGACTCCTCGATGTATGCCTGCTGCTGTGCCAATCCACTGTGTATCAACCCAAAGGAGCCTGAAAGGATATGGCCGGTTGATATGATGATAAGCTATGGGAAGCTTCCTGGAGGGAAATATATGATCAATTGGCCCATCGAGGGCAATGATTTCTATCTCAACATAATAGAGATGGATCCCGGGCAAAGGGAGGAGGAAGTGCAGAAGGCCAGGGATTTCACCATGGGCTTCATCTATTTCATTCAGCACCAGCTCGGATACAAGACTCTCGGTCTTGCCGACGATGAGTTTCCGACTGAAGACAGGCTGCCGTTCATTCCATATCATCGTGAAAGCCGCAGGATTCACGGAAAGGTTCGCTTTACTCTGAACCATATTGAGAAACCATACGACTACACTTTGTTCAGGACTGGCATTGCGGTCGGAGACTATCCGGTTGACCATCATCACAAACGTTATACAGGAGGGGAGGAATTGCCGGATTTGCATTTCTTTCCGATTCCATCATTCACTGTCCCTGTCGGTGTAATAATTCCGCAAGGTGTTGACAATCTAATTGTTGCAGAGAAATCCATTTCAGTATCCAATATTGCAAACGGCACGACAAGACTTCAGCCGGTCGTGATGCAGATCGGCCAGGCAGCGGGTGCGCTGGCTGCGGAGGCCGCGGCTCAGGGCATATTGCCGTCCGAGGTGCCGGTAAGGCAGGTGCAGAGGGATTTGCTTGATGCAGGCTGCTACATCCAGCCATTCATTGATGCAAAGCCAGACTCTCCCCTGTTCCCCGCTCTTCAGCGTATTGGCGCCACAGGCATACTCCACGGTGAAGGAAAACAGATTCAGTGGACCAATGTGACTGATCTTCATGCCGATGAACTTCTTTCGCGTGAGGAGCTCAGTTATCTTTTTGATTTCTATGGCATTACACATCCGGATTTATCTGACAGCCCTGCATTGCAGGCCGGAGAGCTTGTTGAAATTCTGAAAGGCTTCCCGGGATTCATCAACGGAGCCGACTGGGCAGCAGCCCTTCGAAACGCCGGACTTGACGCTGAAGCCGCCAGAAACGGCCAGCCAATCACCCGTGCCGCCTACGCAGTCATCATCGACTGCCTGCTTGATCCATTCAACACCATCGACATCGACCTTCAAGGCAGACAAATCCGATGACTCCCTGGCCGCCCGTCTCTATGATTTCTCCGTATTCTCACTCAGTCAGGGTGATAAGGTGCCATGCGAAGTCAGGATGATAAGATATCATGCAAAGTTGGGATGATAAGATGTCATCCGAAGTCAGGATGATAAGATGTCATGTCGAGCGAAGTCGAGCCATCTTTTGATTAGAAATGCCAGGTATTCGTCATGACCGGCGTGACCGGTCATCTGCCCTTATCGTCATTGTCGTCCTGACCGGCCATCTCCAGATTCCCAGTCCCACAAGCCGGGAATAACAGTATGGCCAAGCCTGGAAATTGGCATCAATATGTTAAATATCTCTATCGAGTTGATTTTTTTAAGATCGATTTGGATCAATGGAATAAAATCCCTAAATTTGCTCCCGCTTTGTATCAAATAAATGAAAGAAGTAAAAGTTATAGAATTATTTGCAGGAGTAGGTGGTTTCCGTGTCGGTCTCGAAAAGGCCGACAAAGATTTTTATAAGACAGTTTGGGCAAATCAGTGGGAGCCAGCAACACAAGTTCAGCATGCTGCTATGGTTTATGAAAAGAATTTTGGCAAAGGCAGCGTTTCCAACGTAGATATTAATTCTGTATCAGTTGAGGAGATTCCAG
>CAMCIE010000181.1 GCA_945874815.1 uncultured Bacteroidales bacterium | reverse complement strand
TCATGTCAAGCATTTTCAGAAGTCCCTGCTCGGTAACATCATATCCATTCTTTGTTCTTCCCTGTCTCTGGGCAAGCCAGATAGAGCTTCTCTGCTCAGTGATATTCAGTCTTATATACCTCGAAAGAAGCTGCGATGAAAGATATAATTCCCTTGCCGTGATCCCTCTCATGACCTTGATCATCCTGTTGGAGCGGATCATGTATTCGATGGTCTTGCTGGTAATCAGATTGTCTCCTACCGCAATTTCTGTCATAGGTATGCCGTTTCTCCAGAGCACCAGCTGAGTAATGGCCGGGTCGAGAATGATGTCTCTGTGGTTCGAAAGAGCAAGGAATTTCTTGGAAGGATCGATATTCGAGATTCCGTCATAGGAGAAATTGCGTGCAGTATGGGCAAGCACCCACTCTACAACCTTGGACATGACAAGAATCTGATACTCATCAATTGTCTTGATGCTCTTAAGGATGTTTTTCAGGAAGTCTTCCGGCTGGTCGGGAAAAAAGTATTTTGATACTTCAGTCACGACAGGATAGTCTGCGAGAATGCTCAGCGCCTGTGCCGCTTCGGCGTCTGTATAAGGGCTGATGCTCTCAAATTCAGATAAATCTACCATAATAATTCAGGTTCAAGTTGTAGTTTATCCTGCAAATGTAGGAAAACGATATGAATATTGCAACTATGCCCTTCGGAAGAGCAATGAGCTGTCTCCATAACTGAGGAATCTGAAATCATTTGCAAGAGCATAGTCATATATAGTCTGCCAGTCACCTCCGACAAATGCTGATATAAGCAGAAGCAATGTGCTCTGAGGCTGATGGAAATTGGTCACGAGCATATCAACGATTCTGAACTTGAATCCCGGTACGATGATTATGCGAGTACCCACCTTCAGTTCATCCAGATTATTGGCTTTAAGATATGATGCAATGGCCTGAAGTGATTCCTCAAGCGACCATGGGTAATCCCTCGAATATGGCTCCCACTGTCCGACATCGGAGGGTTGTCCCTGTTCGAGGCATTTCACACCTATATAATATAGGGATTCCAACGTTCTTACTGAAGTCGTTCCGACGGCAATGACAGGTCTGTCATGTCTGAGCAGTTTTTCAATCAGAGACAGCGTCACTACAATAGGTTCCCTGTGCATTGTGTGCTCCCTTACAAGTGAACTTTTGACAGGAAGGAACGTGCCTGCTCCCACATGAAGGCAGACTGTCTGCTCGTCAATGCCACGCAGTTTTATCTCTTCGAGGACTTTGTCTGTAAAGTGAAGTCCGGCAGTAGGAGCTGCTACAGAACCTCTGAAACGGGCGTAAAGAGTCTGGTATCTTTCATTGTCGATGGATTCTGTATCCCTGTTAAGGTATGGCGGAATCGGGATGCTGCCACAACATTCCAGGACTTTGGAAAATGGGCTGCCATCCTTCCAGGAGAATTCTACAATCGATGTTTCTCCCATTCGTTCGATTAGATTGGCCTGAAGGTCCATGGAAGATACGACCGGATCCGATTCCGGATTATACAGTGATAGGGTATCACCTTTCCAACGTTTTACATTTCCCACGATGCAATGCCAGCGGCATGAACCTGATGTAGCGAACATAGTGACATATTCATTGGGCTGGACTGGTTCGAGGCAGAAGATTTCGATATGAGCTCCGCTCCGGCGCTGGAAATGAAGCCTTGCCGGAACAACCTTGGTGTCGTTGAAAATCATCAGCGAATTTTCGGGAAGAAATTTCGGTATCTCTGAAAAAACACTGCTGCTTACATTTCCATCTCTATAGAGAAGTAGTTTTGACGAAGATCTGTCAGGAAGTGGGTACTTGGCAATTCTCTCATCAGGGAGATTGTAGTTATAGTCTTCTATATGAATTTCTGGTATCATAGTATGTTTACAAATGTATCTGAGAATCGCGTATTCGGACGACTCTCCGCTTTTGTGCGCAAAAATAAGAAAATTTGCGGTGATATGGAAATCTTAAAGTTTCTTCCCTGTTGTTTACAAATGTAATATTACAAGATGAAAAATATTGGTAACATTTGTCAAATCTTGTTACTTTTTGAATTATTTTGCAAACATTTTGTAATGCGTTCACAAATTTAATATAAGGAAATCTTATATATCGTTTCCATGCTATTTAATATACTAAAACCCAGCATCTTATATCATTTAATTGAAATTAAAATTTATATAAATTTTGTGAAATAACATAATATTTTGGGATATCTTGACATTAAGGACGAAATATTAATGTAATTTCTTATATAACAACGTAAAAATCTGTATTTTATATTAGTTACATAAAGAGTTTCTTTATGTATTTTTCAGCCTCTGCACTACCCTATTCACACCTGTAACCACCAAATTTATCTTTGAATTCCCCTATTTTTTATCTACATTTGTAACATCAATGTAAACAATGATGAACACCCGTCTCAAGCAGTTCATGGCTGCAGAAAACATCACTCAAGCTCAGCTGGCAGACTCCCTCAAGGTAGTCCGTGCCAGCGTTTCCCATATCCTATCCGGCAGAAACAATCCAAGCTGCGAGTTCATCAAGGCGCTTATGAGCACCTACCCCAACCTGAACATTGAATGGCTCATGCTCGGCAAAGGCAAAATGTACAAGGAAAAGTCCGGTGATTCCCTGTTCATGCTTGACGAACCTGACAATCAGGATTCCGGCGCATTGTCACAGCCTGCTGCACAGGAGCTTCCGAATATCGATTCCACGATTGACTTCACTTCTTTAGGTGAGGTGATGCAAGTACCTGTAAATAAGAGGAAAGTAGTCAAAGTAACCATACTTTTCGATGACGGTACATATCAGGAATTATAGTCTGTAGGACAAGTTAGAGAACCTTCATTATGAATTAAGAGGCAGTTTTGCTATATTTGCGAGGTTTTTAATCTATCGCAGATGTATAAGCATATACTCAGGCCGATACTGTTCAGGTTCAATCCTGAAACGGCACATAACATGATCATGTCATCACTTTCCGTCCTCAGCAAGATTCCGCTCGGGTCTTCAATCGTGAGGATGATGTACCGGAGGAATTCACCTTCATTGGCAAAGGAAGTCTTCGGAATCAACTTCCCCAATCCGGTTGGTCTGGCAGGAGGTCTTGACAAGAACGGTGAGCATTACAATGACCTCGGCAATTTCGGATTCGGATTCGTGGAAATCGGCTCTCTGACTCCAAAACCTCAGGACGGCAATCCGAAGCCACGCCTGTTCAGACTTCCGGAAGACAAGGCTATCATCAACAGGATGGGCATCAATAATAAAGGTGTCAAGAATGCAGTCGAGCATTTGAAGAAAGTTAAGCCTGATGTAATCGTTGCAGCCAACATTTCCAAGAACGCGACAAGCATAAACGAGGAAGCCGCAAAGGATTATGAGACATCTTTTGCGCTTCTGTATGATTTTGTGGATATGTTCGTCGTGAATGTATCATGTCCGAATGTAGAAGGACTCACCAATCTGCAGGACATCACTTTCCTGTCTGAAATTGTGGACAGGCTTCTTGACCTGAGGATGTACTATGACCAGTACAGGCCAATCCTGCTGAAGGTGTCGCCAGATCTGTCCAGACAGCAGCTTGACGAAATCATTGATTATTGCCTCAGATCAGGAATTGACGGAATAGTAGCCGGCAATACTACAAGAAGCAGGGATACATTGGTAAATACTCCTGCTGAAAAAGTGGAAAGCATTGGAAAAGGAGGCCTTTCCGGAGCTCCTGTTTTCAAGAAGAATCTTGAACTTGTCAGGTATATCTGTGAAAAGTCAGGAAAGAACCTTCCTGTCATAGGTGTGGGTGGAATCATGTCCCCTGAGCAGGCTGAACAGATGCTTAAGGCAGGAGCTTCGCTTGTGGAAATTTACACAGGATTTATCTATGAAGGTCCTGCATTGGTCAGGAAAATCAACAAGTATCTTGAAAACGCCGCAAGGAACGGCTCTAAATAATATGGTCCAG
>CAMCIE010000180.1 GCA_945874815.1 uncultured Bacteroidales bacterium | reverse complement strand
TCTTATAGCTTGGCAATATGCTTCTTCTGATAGTCCAGGATGTATTTCCGGAGCATGTCGCCTTCAATGATCTTGATGTCCGCCGCAAGACCTATGACGAAGCGGCCGGCGCCTTCAAGGCTGTGGATTGTGGTCTTAAGGAGCCATTTGCCGTCCTCCCTCTTCAGGTCTTTCTCTGCTATGGGGAATTCCTCCAGGAGGAGGCTCTTGGCACGGGTATTCAGCTGCAGGACAATCTTCTCGTTGAGGTTGCCGACCATACGGAACACGTCTGGCTTGATAGCCTTATGCTTGGACTTGAAAGCCCAATCGGAGTCCGTTACCTCAACGGAGTGGATGCGCTGGATTTTGAAGACGCGATTGTCGTCGTTCTCGATGTCATAGGCCCAGATATCAATCATGTTGGCCGTGAATTCGATGGGCTCCACCAGACGATCTTTGGCCTCGTTGCTATGGGCGGATTCGTACTGCTTCAGGATTACCTGTTTCTTGCGCTTGATGGCATCGGCAAGAGCCTCCACGTTTGAGGCATTGACTGTATTGTCAATGTAGTTTGCAATGGAGGTGCTGTCATAGACGCTGGCCAGTTTCCGCTGTAGATCCCGTTTGAGGACATTGTTGTTGTCGATGCCCTCAATCATCTTGGCTGTGATGTAGGCCTCTTCTTCAGTAAAATAGATCAGCCGATTGAAATCGGATAGCCCACGGCCAACTTTTCCCATGGCGTAGACATTACCATAGAGCTTGTTTACCACGAAACCCGCCTCCCGGATATCGTCGATATACCGGTAGACTGTACGAGGCGTAATGCTCATTTCCTTTGCCACCTGATCGATAGTTCTACTCACGTTGCCGGTGAGCAGCTTCATCAGGCGAAGCATCTTGACTATTTTGGTCTGGTCCATAGCTTTTAGTCGTCCATTAGTCCGTAGTCCTTCTTGTCTCGAATTAAATCTGGTCTTACGCCAGCGTTCTTGGCAATTGTCTTCCAAAGTTGGCGGGCATCCATCGTCTTTATTTCCTCATACGTAGGAATGGAAAGGCCATATGCCGTTGCCAAAATGGTATAGTGTACAGGCTCCAATCCACGATTAAGCAGATTGGGGATATTCAATGTGTCCTTATTGATAAGGCGCTTATCGGAGAAGTAATTGTGAGCAATGCGCATGTTGGGGAAAACGGAGCCACCGCCGCAGTAGACGATAGGTCTTCCCATCATAGCCTCAATGAGTCTGGCTGAACTCAGTTCTGTGCCGACGACTTCCTGATTGAAAACGTGAACCACATGATCAATGATGCTTTTGAGTTCCTTACGTAGTTCCGTCGTGTAGGCTGCAATCGAGCTGCTGAATTGCCCGATGTTAGTGCGTAACAGCGCCTGGGCGTCTCCCATACTGATGCCAGGGTGCTCTCTCAGGTAATGCTCCAGGACATAATTCAGGCCCTTGTGGAATGATGTCACGGTATGGATAGACGGCATCAGGGACTCATCGATAGTGAAAAATGCGATATCCGTTGTACCTCCACCGATGTCCACCAGCAGATGCATATTACCACGGGAAAGGCGACGGCTATAAGTCAATGACTGCAGGCCAGCGTAAGCCTCGGGAATTATCACAAAACCATAATTCTCTGCCTCGGTTACAACATCACCCTCGGAATACTTGGTCATCTCAATCAGATCCTGATACGGCAGTGTACACATCTCCTCCGGAGCCCCAAAGAGTTCCATCAGATGACGTGCAGCCACCAGGATGCGCTGACCACGATACTTTATCCATCGGGAGGTGCCATCGTCCAAGCCGGAAGGAACGCCCATTTGAACAGAGACGCTCTCCTCGAAGACCTCGTTGAATCTTTCTTTCACGTAACGCTTGACGATGAGTAGCAGGTATGTCAGATACCAAATGGATAGCGTGTCGGCCGGGATCTCATCTTTATCCCATTGCATCGTATGGGTGAAGGCTGCCTGCTTGAAATAGCGCAGGATGCGGGGCTCAGTGCTATGCTGCTGCCAGTATTTGTACTCTTCCTCGTATTCGGCATTGATGGCATCGACCTTCTTTTGCCAGAGGCCCAACTGATAGTTGAGGACACTGCATTTGTTTTCCCATTCTTTATGCCTTTCTCTGATGAACTGGCATTTTTTCGCCCAGGCCTTATGCAGCTGCTTGAAGTTGTCGTTCTCCTTCTTCTGGCTTTCCATTGAATTCTTGATGGCCTTCAATGCATTCTGCCAATCGGCACCATCCTCAATCTGGGGTTTTGGATCTTCGCGCTTGGGTTCAGGAGGTAAAGTAGGGTCAGGCTCTTCCGGGAAGACGATATTCGGGCGTGGAGGAAGTTCCGGCTTTTCCGGCGGTGCAATAGGCTTAGACGCACAGGTATCATAGTCAACGGAGCCTATGCGAATGGTATCGTCTTTATTAATCTGAATCAAGGACGGGAACAGGACATTCTTGGTGCCATCCGCCAAGGTGAACTCGACGAATTCATATATAGTCTCGTTGTTCGGCATGTAACTCATGCAGAGCTTAGACTGATGTGTCCCAAAATCCAATCCCAGAGTTATATCCATACCTTAATCGACGATAGAGATTCGACTTAGAGATATTAGTTTGTGCTCCTTCTCTACGATACCGGCATCCTGGATTGATGCCAGCTTTTCCTCCTTCTCTATAATCATATTCTCGACATTCTTCTTGGCCATTGGAATCAGACGCTTACGCCCTTCAGCCTCATGCCGGCGAAGAATATTCTGCAAGTGCTCGATACGTGAATCATAGTACTGCGTGTACTGGTTCACCATCGTGAATTTGTTAGCCTCGATGAGCACGGATTCATTTTCGATGTACTCTGCACGGAGCTGATTGACTTTCTCCTCCATTGCAATCTTCATCGTAAGAATCATCTCAGGGTCTTCCTGATCATGGGCTCTCCGAGACAGGGCTGATGAATCCTGTGCTTCAGCGTAGATAGTCTTCACCAGGTTCTCATCCTCCACGATTACCTCATTCTTGATGTCGAACAGGACCGGCCGGAGAAGTTCCATTGTTGTGACGCTGCCGTACAGGTGCTTTTCCGACAGAAGGACATACAGGCCCAGGAAGTACTCCCCGGATACCGGCGCCTCAACATCCTTGAGGGCAGCACGCCTTATTTCCAGGCTGAAGGTCTTGTCCAGACTGGCTTTATTCTTCTCGAAGTAGACGTAGGCGGCGGTTACCAGAGGATGGTAGGCATTGACGAACTCGTAATCAGTATGCTTATATGCGGTGTCCTGGTCAAATGTCATTGCGATGGAGGTTTCTCCCATCACTTTTGACTTGAACTGCCGGTTCATCTGCTCATAATCGAACCCCTTCCCCACAGGAAGATTCTCTTCAAGGAAGCTGGTCAGCAGCTTGGGCTGAGAAAGCGGGATGTTGAAGTGGTAGAGTGTCGGCATAGCCTCGTCCCGGACAAGCACACAAGACGGCAGTTTCTTCTCGATCAGGAGACGGATGTAGTTGATAACCTCTTCTGCGGTCACGTACTGGCCGTACTTATCGATATCGCCAATAGCCTTCCGGAAGTAGGTGTCGTTAGTGAGTGTATTCGTCAGACCGGTAGCAATTTCTTCCTGGTTGTGGTTCTCTGTCTCGACTGCCTTTGCGATTGCGTCAATCTTCTCCTGCTTCTCCTCCTCCGTCAACTTATTACTATACAGGTCTTTCTCCAAAGACTCGAACCAGGCCTGCACGTCGGTATAGCCGGTATTTTCCAGTACCTTGTCCAAGATGGCCTCCAAGTCGCCGATGCAGTCTTTGAAAATGCCTATCCTCTTCAGCAGCCTTTCGTAGATCTTCACGTGGATGGAGTTCTCGACGACCAGATTGTAGATGTGGACCTTGGGAGATTCCTGACCGAAGCGGTCTATACGGCCGATTCGTTGCTCCACAACCATCGGGTTCCACGGGAGGTCATAGTTGACCATCGAATCGCAGAACTG
>CAMCIE010000179.1 GCA_945874815.1 uncultured Bacteroidales bacterium | reverse complement strand
CCGGAAACAGCTTCATCCGCCTTTTCAACAATGTCACGCAGTACATCGTCACTTGCGAGGGAACTTCTCGATCCGCATTCGGCTGAATTTCCATATTCGAAATACATTCTCGCTGAATTTACGCATATCTGCTGTGTAAGCTCTTCGATATCGAAATATTTGAAAATATCCATTCCGAGCCAGTCCAGATCCTTGCATATACATCCGGCCATATAGATGGAACGGATGAATTCCTGAGGATTGACTACAAGAGAATCCGCCGCTTCCCTGCTTGCAAACACATTCTGATACATTTTATCGTAGTGGCAGATTGCATGGCGGAGTGAATCGACGAAATGCTTTGATTCGTTGGATATTTCACTCCTGTAAGGACTTTTCTTGGCTATATAGTCGTAGTATTTCTGCCCGGTATAAAAAGAAAAATACAATGACGGGCTGCATGAGGAAAGACTCTGGGAGAAATTCGCCATAGATATCAGGCATCGCTGCACTGTACTTGAGCAACATTCCACATTATATCTTGACTTGGAAGTGAAAACTTCCGGAAAACGTTCGAACATTCTCCGGGCAATGGCTTTATGCTCGCGTCCACCGAGAGGTGAGAGTTCGCCTTCCATGCCATTATGGGCAGATGCAATGACCTTAATGTCTTCGTACAAGTGCTTTCCTTCAGGAGTCAGGGCTGAGGCCAGGGAAGCCTTTTCCAATGCCACAAGAGCATGCCTGAAATATGCTTCTGTAGTATGATAACGGGAACCATGACGACCGAAATGGCTGATATAAAATGGTTTATAGCCCTTTGGAGCCGGTGTGTCAGACAAATCACCGTGCACATAAGGATGATATACTCCCGCTGCAATAGATCTGTCATTTTCAACCCTTTCCGCGAAGGACTGGGCGCACAAGTCTGAGGTGACAGACAAGAGAAACAAACTTATGAGAATAATACTTGACCGAGGCAATATTTTCATAATCATCTGCAGATTTTATTTACGTTCGAACAAAACCCTACAAAGTTAAAAAATAAAGTTGCCGTTACAAATATTATCCTCAAAATTTCAACTAATATTAATTTATATTATAAAAATTTTCAATTTCTATGCTTTTGCACGAAATATATCTTTTATATAAAAAGGTGCTGAACAAGAATTTTCAATCCCATGATTATCAGAATCACACCACCGGCAAACTCTGCCCTGGACTTGTAACGTGACCCGAAAGCATTGCCTATGAAAATACCGACGGAAGAGAAAACGGCAGTTATGACGCCGATTACTGCAACTGATATCCAGATATTTGCACGAAGGAAAGCAAATGAAACTCCCACGGCCAATGCATCGATGCTCGTGGCCACGGCCATTGCAAACATTGTCTTGAAAGAAAAGTCCGCATTGCCGGAAACAGGCTCTTTTGAAAATGATTCCTTGACCATGTTTCCACCGATGAAGGACAGAAGGACGAAGGCAATCCAATGGTCAACCGTGGAGACAACTTCCGTGAAGCCTACTCCGAGATAATATCCAATAACGGGCATGAGGGCCTGGAAGCTACCGAACCACAGGGCAACCAGGGCTACGTGTTTCCATTCTATTTTCCTGACTGACAATCCCTTGCATATAGACACGGCAAATGCGTCCATTGACAGTCCAATAGCAATGACAAGTATTTCGAGAAAATTCATAATAATCAGGCTTTATCACAACAATGTGATGTGGAAGATGAATTTGTTTTTCAAAGGTGCATCGTCAGAACCAGTGAGTGAGATTCTTCGCAATGAATCACCCCAGACATTGGTAAGCCGCGGATCATCAAGTGATTTGGTCTGTACCGAAGGATGAAGGGTGGCAGGATATGTCATTTTAACTGCAACTCCCTGATTCTCAACTATCAATTCACCTGTTTTAACTGTTTTGCCACGGAACATGTCTCCAGGAAGGAAGACCTGACCCTGGACAAGGAAACGTTCGGCATCAGGCAATATCCTTTTTTCAAGCGAATAAGAATCTGTCAAGATGAGACCGGAGTCAGAGAGTGAAAGTGAGCGCATCCAGGTTTTGCATGAAGCGCATTCACCGAAAGCCGTGCTGATGTCAAGGCTGAATGTTCCTCCACCTTTTCTGCCTGTTCCTTCAACAGATGAAGCTCTGAATTCCGAACCGAAGATTTCAGACGTGCCGTTGATGGAAGGAAGATTGTGCCAGTCGCTCTGCATTGACCATATCGAATACCTGTCTTCACTGAAAGTCTGTTTGGTATAGGTACCGACTCCAGCATCGACAAAAATTGGTATATTATTGATATAGAGGGTGAAAGTACCGACATCATTGTGATTGTGGCTTTCGTTGTTGTGTCCTCCCTTTGAAGCAAGGAACCAACCGCGGTTATTCCGCATATAACAGAACTGGGTCTGAGGATACCATACAAAATATGGAACGCTGCTTCTTAGTGAGTTCTTGCAAGCCTGATATGAAGCCTCATCTTTGCAAAGAGCATTGAGTCTTTCCACCTCGGCAGTCATTTCCGGAAGTGTTTTAAGACTTTCAAGAGAGCGATATACATCGTTCCAGGTCACAGGTGCAGGCTGTTTGAAAGAAAGCGCATCGTCATCTGCAAGATTGTAAATTGCGAAATCCTGCATTTCACGGCTTGAAACGGCCTTGCCGAAATTGTAAACCAAAGAAGGCGGGAAAGTAAGCTTGGCTGTGGCATCTGCAAAATTGACTACCCAGCCGTCACCTACATAAGAACGGGAAACATATTCTCCCATCGACTGAATCTGTTTGTCATCAAATACATCGAACTTGCCGTATGAGGCATCATGAAGTATCTGGAGATAATCATATAATTTGCCTGCGGCATGTCCCCAGTATGCAGGTCCTTCCTCACATGCACCATCCGGTTTAACATAATCAATGAAATTATCCACAGAGGCGATGGACTGTTCCATGGCGGCATTAAGTCTATCCTGATCGTTTTCCATAAGGAGGAAGCACAGTATCACGTCTGCATTGCACCAGGGATTCCAGTTATTCACCACCATGCCCGGTTTCAGTTTGAAACCAAGCCACCAGTTCGATTCATATTTGGACTGATCCATATATGGTTCAAGCACTTTCTGCCTTATGGAAGTCTGAATCATATAGGAAATTGATGGATCGACCTTGTCGAAAGCCTCATGGAAAAAATGCCAAATCACACTCACCTGCGCTCCGACAGCTCCCGAAACCAGGTCGATGAGCTGATACCTCAGATCCGGAAGCGAGCGTCCTGAAGCTTGTCTGGGCTGATGGGCGGAAAGCACCCATGAAGGCATGAGGCAGAACTGCCATACTCCATCGATAATCTGGTCTGTGAAACGGCCCTTGCCTTCAGCCAGTTCGGCAAGCATCAGGGTGTTGATGGCAATCCTGTTCTCTTTCAGAGGATTTTCCATGACAGTACGTTCTCCCGTACGCTCATATTCGAGATAGGCTGTAGCCGGAACAATCTGCCATTCATAATCGAGATATTTCTCCCCGGCACGGACCAGTTTGTCTTTCGCATCCCCCAGCAGTTCTGCCCAGGCCTGTCTGTCCTGGTATGCAGGAAAGTCAAGCCACTGGCCTCCTGCCTTGAATGGTGTCTGATCCTGAATTTGCTTGTATTCATTCATCAGCAATGAGCGCCCCTGCGCATAAGAAGGCAAGACACAATAAACGAACAGGCTGATTGCCACGAAGAAAAATCGTTTCATAAGTATATGATTATAAATCTATTTTCAAATTTCCGACTTGTAATCCGTATGATCCGTCCTGGACGATAATTACATTTTCGCCATCCGAGGAGGTGACCTTTGCGGGCTCGTTGATATATGTATGTGAATGGCCGCCCACTATGAAATCGACATTCTTCAGAGACTTTGCACATTCGAGGTCTTCATCCCATCCGCAGTGGCTCAGGCAGATGACAAGGTCACAGCCGAGTTCCTCCTTGAGCAAGGTGGCATAACGCGATACAGATGAAGCCGGA
>CAMCIE010000178.1 GCA_945874815.1 uncultured Bacteroidales bacterium | reverse complement strand
GAGGATGGTGACACAGAAGAAGTGAAAGAGCTTGAAAGTGCTTATACCCAGGCACTTGACCAGCTGGAAGCACTTGAGCTGCGCAATATGCTCGGCGAAGAAGGGGACAACCTCGGAGCCGTTCTTACCATCAACTCCGGAGCCGGTGGCACCGAGGCAAACGACTGGTCGGCCATGCTCATGAGAATGTATATGCGCTGGGGTGAGAGAAACGGCTACAAGGTCACCGTCACGGATGAACTTGAAGGTGAGGATGCCGGTATCAAATCCGCAACAATCCAGTTCGAAGGAGACTACGCCTTCGGCTACCTCAAGGCAGAAAGCGGAGTGCACCGTCTTGTGAGGATTTCTCCTTTCAATGCCCAGGGAAAGCGTCAGACCACCTTTTCTTCAGTCTTTGTATATCCTCTGGTCGATGATACAATCGAGATAGAAATCAATCCGGCTGACCTCGAATGGGATACCTACCGGAGCAGCGGCGCCGGCGGACAGAATGTGAACAAGGTCGAAACTGGAGTCCGCGTACGCCACATCCCGAGCGGCATAGTGGTCGAGAACACCGAGACCCGTTCCCAGCTCGACAACCGCAACAACGCCCTGCGCATCCTCAAATCCCGCCTCTATGACATCGAACTCAAGAAACGTCAGGAGAAACAAGCGGAACTCGAAGGACAGAAGAAAAAGATCGAGTGGGGATCACAAATCCGAAGTTATGTACTGCACCCGTACAAAATGGTCAAAGACCTGCGTACCGGTCATGAAACCTCTGATACCCAGGCAGTTCTTGACGGCGATTTGAACGATTTCATGAAAGTCTTCCTCATGGGAGGAGGCAAGGCTTAGGCAAGCTTGTAAATTTCAGAGACCTTCCTGAAACCGCGCCTTATGAAATATTCATGGGCACTGTGGTTATTCTGTCCGGATTCAAGATAAATATCCTTGATTCCTTTGGAACGCAACCAGGAAATGGCTGTATCCAGCAGTGCTGTGCCAATCCCGCCGGTCCTGAATGACTCCCTGACAAGGACATCGCACACCATTCCAAACGGCTCAGCTCCGTCTTCCATGATTTCGGCCACGCAGAATCCGGCTATCTCTTCTCCGATGACTGCCTTGTAAACAGCAGCGCGGTCATGCTCAGTGATGTTCCCGTGTATGTATTTCATCCAGTAATCCCTGGCATCAGGGGCAGGGCGTGTCACGAAAACCCCGTCGATGAATTCTCCTTCACCGACTCCCATCTGGATTTCGCCATGTGAGATATATTCCTTGTGTGCGTTTATGTGGGATAAGAAAATATCACACAGTATGTTTTCGTCCCCAGTGTTTGCTGATTGAATCTCGAATGACTTCATGTTCTTTCTTGAAATTTCTGATTCTTATCTTTTCATACATTGAGATGATGAAATTCTTGGCAACGAGCAGCATTGCGAATATGCTGAAAGACATCACTATGGTTATCAGCCATGCCGCAAGGTCCCTTGTAATGAATTTCCCATTGAAATATTCCACGAACGGCATCCTGAGCTCCATTCCCATCAGCTGGAAAGCGGATGCGCATGAAATGAGTGCAAGAATGACATTCAGCAGGAATCCGGTCTTCATGGATTTGTACTCGCTCAGGTTGTGCAGACTGTTGTCAATCAACTCAATCACGTCCCGGAGCTGTTCCATATCCTTTTCAAGCTCAAGCCTTTCAGACGTACGGTCGAACATGACAATATGTGAGCCGAACTTGGAATATTTCACCACATCCAGCTGCAGAATCAGTCTTGACAATCTGATTCCCAGTTCGGCGTTCTGTCCTATCAGTTCTTCTGAAGATTTGCTCCTGGCCGTGAGGGCGACATCGATCATCTGGTCTTTCGCCACTCCAATCAGGTATTTCTTCGCAAGCACCATCTGCAGGATCAGCAGGTATTCAGGCCATGAAACATGGTATTTTCCTCTTGTGAGAAGGTGGTCGGCCCAGTCAACTCCCTGTTTTTTCACGGAACCGGCCATTTCCTCCGTATTGCCAGATTTGACCTCGTCTCCACGTCTTCCATATGTGCCTATCACAACGGCTATGTTCGTGCCCGCCAGGACAAGGTCATCCGTGTCTATGGCAATGTTCCTGCCGCAAACCTGGTCATAGGCCTCAGAGTCCCTGTAGGGCCATTCAAAAGGATATTGGGTCATCAGACCTATCAATTCCGGCTTGTGATAATCTCTTATATGGTTGATTATCTGTGCCTCCGTAAGCCCGTCGCGGCATTTTTCGAAGAAGTTCGCCTCCTTGCCGTCTTCCGTTTCAATCGGATGGGCGACATTCTCCCAAATATCCACCATGGCATAATGTGAATCGTTCTCCACGTTTACGGGATGATATTTTCTCCAGGTTTCATATTCCAGAATACTCCTGTTTGACATATCATCGGAATATTTGGTACAGTAGGAATATATGAACTTCTTGTATATCAGACACAAATTGTTGAACTCACGGTTATTTCCGCTCAGGTCCACTTCATCGCGCGGAGTTTCGAGAACCTTTCCGTCATGGTCAAGCCAGAGCCGGCTTACGAACAATCTTGTGTTCATGTTTATGTCGCTCTGGGATGCAAGCCTGTCAACTTCTTCATCATCTGAACCTTTAGCTCCTGAGTCATGGTTCCAATATTCTGCTCCGAGGAAAGTGGACAGCAGGGAAATGATATGGTCGGTCATGACCGGCTCGGATGTCTTGGCAGATACTCCGTTGAAACAGAATCGATAAGTCATGGAAACTGTGTTTCCGAAGAAAAGCGACATTTCCACATAGGCATGGCCGCTGAGGACAACAGGATATATGTCCTGTTCTTCTTTCGGCTCAATCGGCATCCTGAAATCGAATCCTCTCAAAGAGAAACGATATACGCTCCTGGAGTCAATGTTGATGTATGGATAATTGTCCTTAGCCCGTCTCACTTCGTTTTCCTGGGGTGGGCACATGATGAAAATCTGCTTTTCTATATTGTTTTCCACCTTCACCACAGGCACATTGAAGACATCTGCAAGTGATTCATACAGATTGGTTTTCTTGCCGATAATGTCCCTTTCCCTGACTTTCGCGTCATACTCTTCCTCAGGGATGTCACGGAACAGAGGATAAACGAATTTGAGTGCTTCCGGAAGGGCGAAAGTGTGAATGAATACTGCGGAAAATCCAGGATATTTGAGTCCGTGGCCGTCTTTGGAACAGCAGTATGAATATTTATCGATATCCATGAGTCAGTTGTTATTGGAGTGGTCTGCCAATGAGCTTGTGCAAAAATAAACAATTATCGAGATTTTTTGTTATTTTTGTACGTTTTACGAACAGTTGGATATAACTTAAACTACAATATTAATTTTTTCACAAATGTTCAAATACGCACCAATGTTTCAGCTTGGACAGGACCAGACTGAATACTACAAGATTCCGGGTTCGGAGAAACTCGTGTCAACTGCTGAATTCGAAGGCAAGAAAATCCTCAAGGTTACTCCTGAGGCACTTACCCTCATGACCAACACGGCTTTCAGGGATGTAAGTTTCCTTCTTCGCCGCAGCCATAATGAGCAGGTTGCCAAGATTCTTTCAGATCCTGAGGCTTCTGCAAATGACAAATATGTGGCTCTTACCTTCCTGCGCAATGCAGAGGTTGCTGCAAAAGGCAAGCTTCCTCTCTGTCAGGACACAGGTACTGCAATCGTCCATGGCGAGAAAGGCCAGCGTGTATGGACAGACTTCGAGGATGAAGAGGCAATCTCACTCGGAGTTTACAAAACATACACTGAGGAGAACCTCCGCTACAGCCAGAACGCTCCGCTTGACATGTACAATGAGATCAATACAAAGTGCAACCTTCCTGCACAGATTGATATCGAGGCAGTACAAGGCGATGAATATCACTTCCTTATGGTGACAAAAGGCGGCGGATCAGCAAACAAGAGCTACCTCTACCAGGAGACCAAGGCACGTATCCAGAACCCTGGAACACTCATACCTTTCCTTGTTGAGAAAATGAAGAGCCTC
>CAMCIE010000177.1 GCA_945874815.1 uncultured Bacteroidales bacterium | reverse complement strand
CTCGATACTTGACCTGAAAGATCCTCTACATATTTATACTGAAAAATTTGAAAGTTTCATCATCTATGTCTGCGTTCAGGGAGAGGCTTCAATCCAGGTACCGACAGAAACAGAAAACGGGCAGAAGGTTATGGAAAACTATGTGCTTTCCAAAGATGAGGCTATCCTTGTCCCGGCGGAACTTCCTGATTTCTACCTTGCTGCACGACAGGTGGATACTAAGCTTCTTGAAGTGGTGACAAGACCTATTGAAGCTTTGGATGAATATATAGACCCTTCGACGGAGCCATATCTGGAAGGTGAGGATTATGGTGGAGTTGAAGATATGGATTCCGAAGATGAAGAGGAAGATGATGAAGATTAATTATTGCTATGGAAGAGGTAAGAATTGACAAATACCTTTGGGCTATCAGGGTATTCAAGACCAGAAGCGAGGCAACGGATGCCTGCAATGGAGGAAAAATACGAGTTAACGGTGCTGATACAAAGCCGTCAAAATGCGTCAGAAGAGGGGATGTAATCACAGCCCGCAAAGGTGCTGTCCAATATACATACAAGGTGCTGGAACTCATAGACAAACGTCAGGGAGCCAAATTAGTTCCCAATTATGCCGAGAACCAGACACCACAAAACGAGCTGGATAAACTTCGTGCTCCGGTCGAGACATTCTTCCTCAAACGTGACAGAGGCGCCGGAAGGCCTACAAAAAAAGACCGCCGCCAGATGGAATCCCTCTGGGGCGGCCTGAATTTCGATGTTCCGGATGATGAGGATTATTTCTCAGCGAAATAGCGTTTGTAAAGTCCCTGGAAACCTGCACCGTGGCGAGCCTCGTCCTTGCACATCTCATGAACTGTATCATGGATTGCATCGAGGTTCTGCTGCTTTGCAAGTGTAGCGATTCTCTTCTTGTCCTCGCATGCACCCTGCTCAGCGAGCATTCTCTTCTCAACATTGGTCTTGGTGTCCCAAACGCACTCTCCGAGGAGCTCTGCGAATCTTGCAGCGTGCTCAGCCTCTTCGAAAGCATATCTCTTGAATGCCTCAGCGATCTCTGGGTATCCCTCTCTGTCTGCCTGACGGCTCATTGCAAGGTACATTCCTACCTCACCGCACTCGCCGTTGAAGTGCTCGCGGAGACCTTTGATGATTTCAGGATCAACTCCCTGTGCAACACCAATCTTGTGCTCGTCAGCCCAGGTGAGGTCGCCACCAGTCTCGACAATCTCCTCGAATTTGTCTGATTTAACATGACAGATAGGGCACTCTGCAGGAGCTGCATCACCCTCGTGGATATAACCGCAAACTTTGCATCTGAATTTCTTTGCCATAGCTATAAAAGTTTAAATTAAAATGTTTCAAAATTAAATCGCCACGCAAAGTTAGTCAAAAAATCATTTTGAGCAAGCCCTTTTCATGATTTTTTCACTTAAATATCTTTTTGTTATTTCTCCCATGGATTATTTCATACATTCCTCAGAAATGACAAAAGGGGAAGGGACCGGATTCAGGATTTCCTGAAACCGGTCGGTATCGCCAAGGTGGATGACTCCTATGTCATTGATATGGGCCAGAATACGGATCCAGATTGGAAAAACAGGTCCGCAGCGGCAAACATCACTTTGAGCTCGCCCTGAATTAACCTATCTGATAGCTTTTTCACTCAGTTCCCATCCGGTCATGGTCGCAATGTAAGGAATCACGCAGTGAGCAACCTTCTTCTGGCCCTCATAATTAGGGTGCCAGCTCGCTCCCAGGTCAGAAGTATCATTGTGGACCATGTCGGAAAGGCTCATGTAGCTGGCATTGGTAAGTCCGCTCATCATACATGCGTACCTGATATAGTCAGCGCAGAGCGGATTTGCCTTGGATGCCATGCAAAGTACAGGGATATCCTTGCCATAGTTGCATGCAATCTGGTCCAGAAGCATTTTATATTTTTCTGCGAAGAACCCGATCTGCGGCTGTCTTGCAGTTGAGAAGTCATTGGTACACAGGTAGATGACTACAAGGTCAGGTCGATGTGTTCCTTTGGATGCATCCCAGATCTCTTCCTCGCTCATGTCGAAGGTCTGACGATAACGCTCAGGCATATTGTAGCCTGGACGGAAGTCGTCATAATTCCTGCAAATACCTTGGCCTGAATGGCTTACAAGGTTGTAATCTGCATTGAAATACCTTGCTGATATGGTGGCGTAAGTGAGGTTGCAGTTTTCTGTCGCAGCCTTGAATGGATCGTCACGGTTATCGCTCTCCGTGCCGTAACCGCATGTGTATGAATCACCTACGAATTCGATATGCCTTTCTTTCCTTCTCTGGCTCTGCAGGAATTCTCCGTCGCAGCTGAGTGAATGGACGGTGAAACGTCCCTGTTCTCCTTCAGTCCTTTTCTGGAGAATGATTTCGTGTTCGCCCTTCTTCAGACCTTCTGCCAGGACGATGACTGTATCCTTTGAATTGATATGGAATCTGGCATCTTCTTTCGGGCTGAATTCTGAACTTCTGAACAGGTTGAACCAATCTCCCCGGGTGTCAGAACATCTCATTGTAAGTTTTGTTCCTGTGAAACGGACTCTCATATACACTCCGCTCCAATCGCAGGATACGTCACTTCCTTCTGTAAGGGTACGTCCGATATATTCAATCCTGCTGTCAGAAGCATCGATTGTATTTTCTTTTACATTTTTTGTGGCAGCAAAAGCTCCGGTTGCAATGCTTGCAAATGCCATTGCAGTGATTATCAGTTTTCTCATATTTTTGAATATTAACTTCTCCAGAATACGCCCAGCTTGGTAAACAGGCATGTGAGGGCTGTCATAAGCCCTGTCAGAATTATTCCCTGCATCATTCCCCAGAACATCGAGCCTTCGGCAAGTCCCGTTATCAGGCCCATGGCTCCGGTTATGGTGAGGACAGGGGTGATCAGGAATTGCGTCACAGTGTAGGCAATCATAGGATTCTGACCGGTCATTACCAGCACTTTGCAACCGATACCCCAGCGTCCTTCAATCATTATGAAGAAGGCAATCATCAGGGACGCCATTCCTCCGGTTGTGAACAGGTATGAAAGGTTGCAATAATCTTTGGTGATGCCCCCGTCCAATGGATCGAATATGATTCCGGCTATCATCAGAATAAATCCGAGAAGCCCGGTAACGGATATGCTGTCATTCCTTTTCCACATCAAAACAACGAAGGCAATGGCAAGGACCACGCTCACAACAAGATCGATGGCCACGTGCCTGCTCTGCAGGCCCCAGAGCTGGAACACGACTGCGGCAAAGGCCACCAGGCCAGCCGCGGTGCTCTTGGGGTCGAATACGGGCTGCTGGTTCTTTCTTGAACGGTCAAGCAGGTAATCGCCTATAAATGAGCCCGGTATCGCAATCAGAAGATATTGAAGCCATTCCATCTGGAAGCACCATCCGATGCCATTGAGGTCAGGAACCCAATCAAGAACGGAAGGCAGGTATGAATCCAGAGCCTTGATTATGGCCACAATGCCGAATATCACCCATCTGATTGCAGGCTTGTTACGTGTGAAAAGCCATATAGCACCGCCGAACAGGGCTACATTCGCCAGAATCATCATTATGATGTCGCTTTTATATATGTCGAGCCCTACACCGAACCATTTTACTTTCCAAATAGCAAGGGCAGCAAGTACAGCCATTCCGCAAAGATTGACAATGCCGTTTTTCACCCGGACCAGGAAGAGGAAAAGTCCTCCCCAGACGGCCATCATGAACAGATTTGCGCACCATCCGGGTCTGGCAGTGGACCAGATGTCATAGGAGTTGCCGAGAATCAGGGCGAAGAAAACAAGGATTGCCCATCTTCTGAGCAGGTTCCTCAGCATAGTTCCGGTGCCGGTCCCGTTTTCAATCTTCTTGCGCATTGCAAGAGGGAAGGCAGCTCCGAGAGGCAGCAGGAAAAACGGGAATACAAGATCGACCCATGTAAGTCCTGCGACTTCGGGGTTGAATGCATAGGTGGGAGGTGGTGTCTGTGCATGGAACATCCAGGCCGGGAGACCT
>CAMCIE010000176.1 GCA_945874815.1 uncultured Bacteroidales bacterium | reverse complement strand
TGCAAGGTTAATCTGGAAATTATCAGGGAATGAACTCTTCTCACCCTTGTGGAAACGTACGACAGGTTTGTTGAGACGACGGCAATCGTTGTTTGAGAATCCCTCACCCCAAAGTTCAACCCTCCTCTGAAACCAAACCTCATCCTCGAACTTTCTTCCACCAGCAGCGACAGAATAGTTAGGATCACGGTATGTCTTTACAAAATCTGTAAGAATCTGTTGAGCCTCAGCTGTCTTGCCGCTCTTGTAGAGAGCCTCAGCCTGGATGAGGAGCATTTCCTCGGCCCTCATGAAAGGCCAGTCCTCATCGTTGAGAACGGTTCCCGGAGTAGAACATCCGAATTTAACATTTGTATAAGGAAGATATGCAAGCTTGTCATCGTACTCCTCAGTAGCGATTTCCTGACCTACGAAAGTTCCACTTGTTCCATCAGCATTAGCCCAGTCCCATTCCAGGCCCTCAAGGAGCGGAGAATAGAGATTCTCGTCAACCCACCATCCTTTACGGACATCCGTATCAGGAATCTTGGCATAAAGAAGGTTGTTGATACATGAATATGTAGCAGTACCTGCTGAATAAGAGACAGCAGAGAATGAACGGATCCATGACGAAGATGTTGCAAAAGGGTACACCTCAGCAACTGTCGGAGACATATCATAGCCCCAGATCCAATTATGCTCATTTATATCCATGAACGTAGGATGTGAAACCTCCTCGATGGTTGCAGGAGTATAGCCCTCAACAGCCTTTGCAGCATCTGCAGCTGCCTCAGCCCACATTCCCATGTCAAGGTATACACGTGCGCGAAGACCATAAGCCACCTGCTGGTCAATCTTGGCCTTGTCCGGACGGACATAGCCCTCAAGGTTCTCGATTGCAAGGGTAAGGTCAGCAAGGATAAGGTCATAGACTTCCTTGACTGTTGCACGAGGATTATTGGTAAAGTCAACGTCCTCAGTTGTCACAATCGGAACGCAAGGCTTGTCAGCTGCAATCTGATAGTTGAACTGGAAGTAAGGCGCAAGGTGGAGGTAGCTGAATGCACGGATTGCATAAGCCTGAGCAACTTTGAACTTGATGCTCTCTGTCATCTCGTCATTGATCTCACCGTACATTTTGATAAGGTCGTTGGCCCTTCCGATCTCGTCGTAGCAGCCACGATAGCGGATATAAGGGTTGGCATAGTCCGCATTCCTTGAAGAATACTCCATGCAGGTAGAGAACCAGTTGTAGTTGTTGTCGGCAGTGGCGATATCCGGACCCTCAAGGTCATTCGAGAAGTCCATCATTATAAAGCTGAAGTCATCAGGACGGCTTGAAGAGAAGTTGCCATAAGAAAGCGGATCTCCGAGCTTTGTGAACATTCCCGTGAAAGATGCCTCTCCCCTTGCAGGAAGAGCATTTGTTGTTTCCTGAAGCTGTGACTCAAGCATTGAACCACCTTGTGGAACAATTTCGTCCATCATCTTCGTGCAGGAGCTTGCCGCAACCGCACCAGCGAGTGCGAGCATTGAAGTATATTTGAATATTTTCATTGCAAATTCCTTTTAACTGTTATTAGAATGTAAGGGTGATACCGCCAGAGATGTTACGCATTGCTGAGTAAGCACCTGAGTTCAGACCTGAACCGGAAGTATATGATCCGATACCCATTGAATAACGAGGATCGACACCTTTGCGGGCAGAAGCAACAGCAAGGTTCTCACCTGCGACATAGATTCTGAGGGCTCCGAGCTTGATCTTGTCAGTCCATTTCTTAGGGAAGGTGTAACCGATGGTCACGTTGTTCACGCTAAGATAGTTGGAGCTTACGAAGAAGCGGTCAACTGCTGTCTGGCCGACAGTTGTGTCACCATCAAGACGAGGGATATTCGTGTTGGTATTGGTCGGAGTCCATGAGTTAAGAACATCTTTATGGATAGCACTACCAGCTGAAGCCTGGGTAAGCATCATTGCCTGATATGTACCATCGTAGTATTTTCCGCCAAGCTGATAAGAGAGCTGGAATGCAAGGTCGAAACCATAAGCATAGAATGACATTCCGAGACCTCCATAAATCTTAGGAAGGGTCGTTCCGCACTCGAACTGGTCAGCTTTGGTGATGTCTGTGGTTGTCTCAGTCTCACCGTTCCAGTTGCCTTCATCGTCGAGGACTTTCTTCAGATAAAGACCTTTTCCGGTCTCAGGATCCACACCTGCGTATTTCCTTACATAGGAATCGTAGAGGGAACCGCCAATCCTGTAGATGTAGTTGCTTCCTTTGATACCCTCTTCAGCCACGCTCTCATCAAGGGCGAGAATAGTGTTCTTATAGTGGCTGAGGTTGAGGTTCCAGTCCCAACGTACGTTCTTGGTAGAAATGATCTTACCGCTGAGGACAGCCTCGACTCCGAGGTTGCTGATTGAACCGACGTTCACAGGAATTCTACCTGTAGGGTTACCTGATGAAAGCGGAACTGTCTTTGAATAAAGCAGGTCAGAAGTGATTCTGTCGAAGAACTCAACTCCACCATTGAGGTAACCGTCGAAGAGTTCGAAATCAACACCTACGTTGAATGAGTGTGAAGACTCCCATGTAAGGTCAGGATTACCCTTTGAAGTAAGAGTCATTGAGTACTCCTTGGTCTCCTCATTGTATGAGTGAGAGTAGATATCGGTGTACAAGAATGATCCGATGTTATCGTTACCCTGAACACCGTAGCTCAATTTCAGTTTGAGAAGATCGACTGCATCAACTCCGCTCATGAAGCCTTCCTGGCTGATAAGCCATGCAAGACCCACGCTGCCGAAATCACCCCAACGTTTGTTCTTGGCGAAGTTCGAAGAAGCATCACGACGATATGAACCGCTGATGAAGTATTTGCCGGCATAGTCATACTGTGCTCTTGCGAGGAATCCCTGAGTCATGTAAGTTCCTGTGCTTGAAGATGCTGAGAGGTTAGCTTTACCATCAGCATTGTTGAGCTCACCTACAAATGGGTTGAAAAGGTGGTCGTTGGAACCAGAGAGAGACTGTGACTTTCTGTTGTACATCTCATAACCTGCGAGAATCTCGAAATTGTGGTCTGAACCGCCAAAGTCAGTCTTGTATGATACGAGGGCCTGGGTATTTACACCGAAAATCCTGCTGTGGCTTACATATACCGAACCGTCAGTTGAAGCGGATGAACCGAACTGGCTATAGAGAGCGTTGTAACGGGTATTTTCGTTGAACAGACCAACGTTAGCATTGATGTTGAGTCCGCGTACAGGAGTGAGGGTAACACCGAACTTGCCTGTGAGAACGTCAGCGTAGTTGTTCTTGCGGTTCACTTCGTTGTCACGAACGGCGTTGCCGACGATTGAAGGACGTTTGAAGTTGGTGTTGTTTGAATCATACATTGTTCTGCCGCCCTCGTCAGTCATGATCTCATGTGTGCCTGATGCACGTACATAGAGAGGATAGATAGGTCCGATAGTGTTCGCAATGTAGAAGATGTTTCCTGAAGAACCATAACTGTAAGAACCAGGAGACTGTGAAACAGAGTGAGAGTAGCTCATGTTTGTTGTGAACTTCAACCAGCTCTTTGCCTGGTAGTCAGCATTAAGACGAGCTGTATAACGCTGGTAACCGGAGTTGTTGATGATACCGCCGTCGTTGAGGTAACCTGCACTTGCGTAGTAGTTGATACCACCCTTGCTTCCGCTTGCAGAGAGGTTGTACTCCTGACGGAATGAGTTGTGGAATGCCTCGTTATACCAGTTGTCAGGTATATAATAATAGGTACCGTCATCATATCCCAGTGTTGCATTAGGGTTGATCTTGAAGTTAGTACCTATGAGTTTCTGTCCTTCAGGAACTGTATAAACCTGATATCCGAGACCACCGTTGCCTTCGTTGAAAAGGTTTGCATCAGCATAAGCATAAGCCTCTGCATCAGATGCTCCGGCATAGTGTCTCTTGTTGAACATGAGGGTGTACCATGTCTCATAATACTGAGCAGGGTCGCTGATCACGTCATACTGAGGTATGAGACGTGAGTTTGATCCCCATTTTGCATCGAAT
>CAMCIE010000175.1 GCA_945874815.1 uncultured Bacteroidales bacterium | reverse complement strand
AGGGCTGGCTGGACAAATACTATCTCGACCAGGTTCCTCTCGACCAGATTAAACTGAACCCTGCCCTAAGTCAGAATGAAGGGTATGAAATTGAATAAATTACTCACTTCAAGGGACTTGCCACTTGCTTGCTGGCAGGTCTGGTGGTCCTTCTGCCATCTTGCGGAAGGACTGCCGAGAAGTATTACAACCACGTGGCCATAGATCCGGATGATTCGATGGAAGACATTGTCTGGAAGGCCGCACATGTGGTTCCGAGCCAGAGGCAGCTGGATTGGCAGAGGCTGGAACTCACAGCATTCGTGCATTTCGGGCTCAACACCTTTGCTGAAAAGCAGTGGGGCAACGGAAGCGACAATCCGGAGCTTTTCAACCCCACTGATTTCGACGCGGAGCAATGGGTAAGCGTGCTCAGGCAGGCCGGTTTCAGAAGCCTCCTGCTCACTTGCAAACACCATGACGGATTCTGTCTGTGGCCTTCAGCCTATACTGACTATGATCTGACTGCCTCGCCATGGAAAGACGGCAAGGGCGATGTCGTAAAGGAAGTTTCCGAGGCCTGCCGGAAATATGGCTTGCTGTTCGGAGTCTATCTTTCTCCATGGGACATGCATGAGCAGACCTATGGAACTCCTGAGTACAATGATTTCTTTGTCAATCAGTTGACTGAACTTCTCACCCAATACGGGCCTATCGCGGAGGTATGGTTCGACGGAGCATGCGGTGAGGGTCCGAACGGAAGGAAGCAGGAATATGATTTTGACAGATGGTACAAGCTCATCCGCAAGCTTCAGCCACAGGCAATGATTTCTATCATGGGCCCGGATGCCCGCTGGGTGGGCAATGAACGCGGGATTGCCAGAAAAACTGAGTGGAGCGTCGTGCCGAATGAGAAGCTTGACCCGGCCATGATTGCAGAGAATTCACAGACGGAACTGATCATGCCCCCTACAAGAGTGACCATGGACGAGGACCTTGGCAGCAGGGAGGTCATCAGCAAGGCCAGGACTCTGGTCTGGTATCCGGCGGAGACCGATGTATCAATCCGTCCGAGCTGGTTCTATTCATCAAAGGATGACGGTTGTACCAAATCTGCCGAACAGCTTCTCAATATTTATTTTACTTCAGTGGGAAGGAATTCAAACCTTCTCCTGAACATTCCGCCTGACAAGACAGGACGTTTCGGAGCAGACGAAGTGGAAAGCCTGCTTGGTTTTGCTCAACTGCGTAAAAAGACTTTCTGGCATGACTTTCTCCCGGAAGCATCGTCCGCAACTATTGCCAGGAGCGAAAGTGACTGGGGAGGCATTGAATGGACCTGGGACAAGAGCGTGACTTTCAGCATTTTCATGGCACAGGAAGACATAAGCCAGGGACAGAGAGTAGAAGAGTTTACCCTTGAGTACATGGGAGAGGACGGAACGTGGATTGAAGCCGCTTCCGGTACCACCATCGGTTACAAGAGGCTGCTGCGTTTCGAACCCGTGACAGCATCAAGAGTGCGCCTTGTCATCAAATCTGCAAGGCACACCCCGGTAATCTGCGGCACAGGACTATTTTAGATATTTGAGCCAGAATGCACGGTTGGCATTGAGGAAATGCATACCCTGGTATCCCCAGTAGCCGTGCATGCCGTCAGGATAAATCATGAAATCGAACACTTTTCCTTCCTTCTGAAGAGCATCCACAAGAAGCAGGGTGTTCTGGAAGTGCACATTGTCATCTCCCGTTCCATGAGTAAGTTTCAGCATCTTCGGCTCAGCCGAAGGACTGGAAAAGTCAACAGGATAATCCTTTACATAATTCAGGACACATCCCGAGGCATAGCCTTCAGGATTGTTCTGAGGGGTGTCCATATAACGCTCCGTATAGTGTGAATCATAAAGTCCCCAATCATAGACTCCACCTCCGGCAATTCCGTAATGGTAGCTGTCCGATGCCTGGAAGAGCAGCATTGCTGTCATGGTTCCACCGAAGGAGAAGCCTTCGACACCGATTTTGTCACCCTGGACATAAGGTAATGACTTAAGCCAGTCAGCCCAAGCTATAAAGTCCTTCACCTCATTGACAGTCAATTGTTTATAAATCATATCCAGTCCAGCACGGCCATTATGTCCTGCAGCCCTCGGGTCCACGGTAATCTGGATTATTCCATTCGCACTATACCACTGGTTGTTCTCTGTCGGCATTGTCCAGCGGTCACGTACCTTCGGGGTGTCAGGACCGCCGTAAATATCCACATGCACAGGATATTTGACAGATGGGTCGAAGCCATAAGGATATTGTATCATGCCCGGAAGGGTAAATCCGTCAGCGGTGGTGATGTGAACAAGCTGTGCAAGCGAATATTGGGAAAGGTCACATCCTTGTGGAGCCGAATCAGCCACAACAAGTCCATCCATCTTTCCTGAAGGCTTGCTAAGATTTGCTGAAGCTATATCCCCGCCATGTCCCTTTGAAACGTTCTTCGAAGCATTCTTGAACACGGCCACTCTTGTCGGAGTGGTCAGATTGGAATATGCTGCAGCGAAATATTTACCGTCAGGTGAAAATGACACTCCTGTAACATTGTATCCGGGATCGGTCAGGGCCACCACTACTCCTTTCCTGTCAACCTTGTACAGAGCCTGTCTTACGCTTGCATCACGCTTTGCCGTAAAATATACATCACCTTTTTTCTCATCCACACGAATAAGCGATACAGACCAGTTAGTCCCGTCTGTCAGACGTCTGAACTGCTTGCCATCGTATGAGAGAAAATAAATCTGCTGCCATGAAGTCTCGAAATTTCGAACCATATAAAGGCCTCTGTCTGTGAATATTACGCCATCCATCCAGTCAATCCATGTGCTGTATTGCTCATGATAGATATGCGTCTTGCTGCCATCCGCGACAGATACGCTGTACAGGTCAAGGGTATTTTGAAGCCGAGGCATCCGCGAGATGAAGAATTCCTTGCTGTCTGGGCCCCAGAACGGAGTTCCGAAATACTGGTCATCATTTTCATTGAAGTCCGCCCAGACTATTTCCGGAACCTGACCGTTTTCCATCCTGTCAAGATCAATCATTCCAATACGAACCCTTGGATTGACCTGTCCAGCTTTCGGATAGCGGGTTTCCATGAGCGAGCCGCCCACGGACAAGTCGGTCACTTTCGGACCGGATGTACTGCAATCAGGTTTTGCAGAATAAATCGGGAAAAGCGGTGTTTCAGAGTTGTCAAAACGGTAGAAGCCGATTTTGCGGCTGTCCGGAGACCACCAGAAAGCGCGGTATTTCGAAGGTCGTCCGAAAATTTCCTCATAATAGACCCAGGAGGCATAGCCGTTGAGTATGAGGTCGGAGCCGTCGGTTGTAAGCCTGGTTTGCTTGCCTGTTGCTATTTCGGTGACATACAGGTCGTTATCCTTGGTATAGGCAAGCATCGACGAATCCGGGGAAAAGGTGAGGTTGATGGCCCCTTCGGGATTTATCGGGAAGGTGGAATATTTCTCCGGTGCTGCCACCGAGGTGCGTCTGTGGCCGTTCGAGGCATCCACGACAAAGGCGGTACTGTCTGTGAAGGTACCGTCATATGTAAATATAACTTCCTTATTGTCAAGCCATTTCCACTTTGTCGGGATTTTGTTGAATTCTTGTGCGGAGGCGCTGATTGCCATCGCTGAAAGTGCTGTCAGAAGGGTTATTATCGTTTTCATCTGTTTGATTTTCATGGGGGCCAAAGTTATTATTTTTGTAGGATAATTACAACTTTCATATCGAGCGGAGCCCGAAGGACAGAGTCAAGATTTATTTGAAAAGAAATTTTTCCATCAACAAATGAAAGGATATCTGAAATATTATGTAAATTTGTAATTAGATTTGGGTATTACATATTGATGGTGAGAACAGAATCAGGACATAGGATTATCGGGCTGGCATTGACAGTTGTCTGTCTGCTCCTTGGCTGTATTCCATGCAAGGGAGCAATCGGAAGAGATACTATTGAAGCCAATGTGCTCATATATTGGCCGACAGACGAATCCGATCCTGTGTATAAAGAATGGACGGGGCTCGTAATCA
>CAMCIE010000174.1 GCA_945874815.1 uncultured Bacteroidales bacterium | reverse complement strand
TCAGTCCGGGATATTTTGGAAGCTTTGCTGCAAATTCTTCAACGCTGACATTGTTGTTCAGGAAAGTATAGAGCTGCCCGTTCTTCGGATAGAGGAAGGTGCTGGCTCCGACGTTGCCATACATGCCGACTCCAAGGTTGGAGATGGCCGGTATGCCGAAATAATTAGCCCTTGGAGTGAAAGCAGGGTTGAGCCTGTTCTTCATAAGGGAATTGTCAAGAAAATAGCTTCCTGTCAATGCCTGGGCTGAAGCGACAACTGCAGTAACAAGTGCCGCTGTTATACTGGTAATTATTTTCTTTTTCATATTCATCATCTTTTTATCACTTCAATTCATCCAAATCCAATGTCACGCCTTCAGGAAGAAGCAGCTTGAGCATGGCCTGAACATACGAGTCTTCCTTCACAGGTATTCCTGTCACATTTCCGGAAGTAACCTTGAATGTAAGCATGAGAGACTGGAAATCAGTCATGTCGGCATTTCCAACGTTCAAAGTCAGATCCAGAGGTGTCTTGCTTGCTTGTCCTGTCGAAGCGCAGGCATTGATTACTTGACTTGCCTTGGTTTCCATCTTGATGACTTTGTTGTTCTTGTCAAGCGGATCGATGATGAGTTCCAACTGGACAGGCAGAGAGTTCTCAATCTCTCCTCCAAGTTGTATCTTGTTGTTCTGGAGAACCTTACCAATTATCTCGTCAAGATTCTTTATTGTATCGCGAACCTCAATGTTCAGATCTTCTCCGAATTCAAGAGGGCAGACGAATGCATATTCAAGATTCAGATAGTACTCTGCAGAAGGCTCAAGGATACTTTCCTTGGTTTCGTCCGTCTGGACGCTGAATCGAATCTTCAACTGATCAGGAATCTTACTGATGAGCTTCCTGATATTAGGAGCTGAGACAAATTCATAGTCAGAAGGACATCCGTTGCTGCTCGCTGCGAGGTAGTACTTTGTGGCAGCATTATCATGAGCGTAGTCCGCCGGATTGATATGGAGGTCGAGCTCAATCTTTGTTGATGCATCTTCCACACCGTTCCTTACAGGGATGATTGACACATGTCCCTTAACAGGGATGCCCATGTTGGTATTGACACTGAGGGTAATGTATGGATTTGCGAAATCAAGGTTGAAATCTTCGTTCTTGAGCATGTCAGGAATATCCGAAAGATTCACAGTCTGGTCGTTGTCCTCAAGTTTGTAATCAATCTTTCCGCTGATCTTGCTGAACTTGATGTTTGCTATGCCAGCCTCGATATCGGCTGAAACAGTACCCTTCATGGTAGAAAGGTCAATGTCAGGCTGATCCACGCTGATTGAACCATTAACTGAAATAATGCTCTTGAGGTCCTCTTTCTTAGAGAAATCATAGGCTGAAAGGTCAATTGCCTTGATTATCACAGGGTCGATGGTGAGTTTTCCGTTCTTGAACGTTCCTTCAACTTTGAGATTGTTGCCGTTCACCCTGCTGTCAGCAGCATCAAGTACGATTTCCTTCGGAAGGTCAATTGAAATTGAAGCTTTCAGGTCCTTGCCGGCTCCCATGTCAGGGAGTCCTTTGAGAGAAACTGCAAAGTTGGCTGAAACGTTGTCAAGGATTGCTTCTTTGAGACTTACAAGCTCTGCAGGAAGCTCGTTTGCTTTCATCAGGACAGTTTCGAACTTCTCATTGAGACTGATCTCGAATTTGTCAAGGGCGACTTTTTTCGCCTTCATTGCAGGAATCTGAGCCTTCATTGATGTCATCTGTGAACTCATTGCCTTGAGGTCAGCCGAAGACAATGAACCACCCTTGAGGGCGATGTTGCCATCAACCTTGAATTCTCCGCTTACAGCAAGCTTTCCTTCTGCATTCTTCTCAGGTGAAAGAACAAGCTTGTCAATGTTCACAACAATGTTTTCAGGGAGAGTATGCCTGAGTGTAAGGACATTGGTCTGCTCATTGAAATCATAGTCTGAACCGGCTTCCTTCTTGAGTTTTATGAACTCAGGGAAGGAAATTGAAAGTCCCTTCGAGCCCGGAACGATGTCAAGCTTGGTATCAGGAATGTCAAGGGATATCTTCAGCTGAGGATTTCCCTCAAGAGTAACCGTAAAGGTACCATAGTTGGCAAGTTCGTCAGGCAAAGTCTGGCTGAAATTCTCTTTTACAGGAGTCATTTCCACCTCGAATCCCTCGACTGAGGCATTCCAGTCAGCTATTTCGATATTTGAATTTGCTTTTGCCTGGATATATGCATCTGCACTTTCAGTGACAGGGATGTCAGCACTGTTGATTCCCTGTCCGGATACAGATACCTTGGCTGAAATAGTCATCTTGTCTTCCCAGCTGATGACTCCGTTCTTGGCTTCCGGGAGAGTTATTCCCTTGATTTTGAATGCTTTGTTATAGCCTGAGATAAGATCGAATGATGGAGTCGTAATGATACCGTTGACGGCACCTTCAACATCCATTGCTGCCGGGAACTTGAATTTGAGCGCATCAACATTGATTTTCATGTTGGCAATGTTCGCGTTCTTTGCTCCGAATTCCATGGCAATGTTCGAGTTGTCGCTGAAGACAACATTGTTTATGCTTTTGACATGTTCAGGAAGTGTGATGCCGTTGTTTCCGAGGGAAACAGGAACATCTATTACCTGCTCGACGGATATGTTCCTGATGTCCATAGTTGCAGACTTCACGCTGAGTCCTTCAAATGATATTGAAAGATTTATTCCGATGTTATGGTCTTTGTTCGCCTGGTCGGAACTGATAGTTGCACTTGTGACTTGGATCTTGCCGCCGAGGCTGACTGCATTTGTCTGGGCAAATTGTTTTCCGTTCCAGTTCTCAGCCTTCAGATTGAGTGCATCGATGGCATATTCTTTCGTGATTTTATAATTGTTTGCAGAATTGAAAGCATCAGAAATCCTGATCGCCTTGGCATCCGCTCCTGAAAGGCCGATAAGGTCGCCGAGATTCAGAGTAATGTCCGGAGTGAAAACACCATCCTTCAGGAAATCATAACCGCTCATTTCTGCCACAATGACCAGTTTGGAACCATTCTCCAGCTTAAGGTCGCGGATATTGGTCAGATTTTCATCAGGAGATTCGAATTTGACAGTGAGATTTTCTTCAGCACTGCCTAAGTCGATGTTCAAATCCTTGACTTCCACATCAATGGCTGGCATGCCAGGGATGACCGGAGCTTCAATGTTGATTTTCTGGCTGATTGGCAGTTTAACCTCAGGCATTCCCTTGCTGAGGTCGATGTCTTTCACGTAGCCTGCATATTTGTACAATCCGAGAGCAATTTTCTCTGAAGAAGAGAAAGGAGGGATATTGATATCCACATCCATATTGCTTCCCATGTCAAACTGCGCATCGAACTCCTGACCGTTTATTGAAAGAGCATCTGAGTCAATGCCGTCGATAGCGAAATCAAATGAATTGCCGAACTTGATGTCATTGATTTTGATCATGTCCTGAAAGTCAGGCAGATTCTCGCCAAGATCCATCTTATCTTCAAATTTGATGGCATATCCGCCATTGAATTGAGTGAGGACATCAGTTTCAACGTCTTTGAGAAGATCTTTAACAGTAATTTGCTTGGTGCTGCCAATCGGGAGGGCGAGGCCGGATTGTGCAATTGTCACCTCTTTGTTAAGGTTGTCCAGATCATACTCTTTTTTGGCACAAGAGAACAACCCCGGCAGAACAAGACCTGTAATCAGAACTTTGACTGCCTTTTTGTCAGTTAGTTTTAACATAGTAATAATTATTATGACAATTCTATTCCAAATAGTTTTGCGGTAGAAAACATCAGGTAAAACCAATATGCAAAGAAAGCAAAAAATATTGGATTTTACCCCGCCCCCAGATTTTTTTAAATAATCTATTTTTCCTTGACTCAGAACATGTTTAACGGATTATAAATTTATTTCGTATATTTGTCCCCGTTATTTAAAATAGTATGAAACGAACAGCGAGATTCTTAATCCTTACAGCCGTTATCCTGGCTACAGCTTTTTTGGCCTTTGGCCTTTTCACCATGCCGAAACCACAACCGGCAGAATCGGACAATTTCT
>CAMCIE010000173.1 GCA_945874815.1 uncultured Bacteroidales bacterium | reverse complement strand
TAGCCGGATATTTTGTGTCAAAGCCAAAACCCGCAACCGTGCAGGGGGAGGCGGAGGCAAGTGAATACCGGGTTTCGGGAAAGGTTCCGGGAAGGATTGAGGAGCTGTATGTCAAGGAAGGTGATTTCGTGCACAAGGGGGACACTGTCGTGTTCATAGACTCTCCAGAGGTCCGCGCTAAACTGGCTCAGGTGAACGCCCTGAAGGCTGCGGCAGTGGCACAGAGCACGAAGGCAAAGAACGGAGCGCAAAAAGAACAGATTGAAGGAGCATACCAGATGTGGCAGGCCGCTCTCGTGCAGGAGGAGGTCATGCGCAAATCCTTCGACCGCATCCAGAGGCTCTATGACCAGAAGGTCGTGACAGCCCAGAAATACGATGAGGTCAAGGCAAAATATGATGCATCGGTGTCACAGGCCAAGGCGGCAAAAAGCCAGTATGACATGGCTCTCGCTGGAGCGCGCGCAGAGGACAAGGCGGCTGCCGCGGCAGTAGTGAACCAGGCTGAGGGCGCATTGATGGAAGTAGAGGGTTATCTTGCAGAGCTTTACCTCACCGCTCCATGTGACGGAATCGTATCGGCAGTGTATCCGAAAACCGGAGAACTTGTGGGACAGGGAGCCCCCATCATGAGCATCACCGACATGAATGACATCTGGTTTACATTCAATATCCGTGAAGACAATCTCCACGGAATCAGACGCGGTGACATCATAAGCCTGTCAGTGCCGGCATTGGACGGGCAGAAGATCGAAGCCAGGGTGACATACATGGCTGCAAGGGAATCCTTCGCCACATGGCGTGCCACCAAAGAGACTGGCTCATACGATGCCAAGACATTTGAAGTGAGGGCAGTACCTGAAACCGTGACTGAAGGTCTGCTCCCGGGAATGACAGTGATTGTGAAATGAACGGGATTATAAAAAGGGAACTCGGACTGTGGAAGAAGAGGCCTGTCTATGTGCTTGCGCCTCTCGGGGCCATGCTGTTCTGCACTCTCTTCTTCCTGACTTTCTTCGGTAACGGATCCGTACAGGAGCTTCCGATTGCCGTGGTGGACAACGACGATTCTTCCCTCACGAGGAATTTCATCAGGCAACTGGACGCAACCGAACTGGGCAAAGTGGTCCGTTACGAGAACTACGCCAGTGCGAGGGAGGCTATGCAGACCGGCAAGGTCACGGCAATCTGCGTGCTGCCAGAGAACATGTACTCGGATGTGCTCGCCGGAAGGAAACCTGTGGCATCTTTCTACCTGAACACGATGTATTATGTGGGAGGAATGATGAGTTACAAGAACATTCTCACCATGTTCAACCTTAGCGTAGGCGCCGTGCAGAGGGAAACCATGAGGGCGATGGGAATGTCTGAGGATGCCATCATGGCGAAAATCCAGCCCATATTGATAGATGTTCACCAAATCGGCAACCCGACCACTGACTACAATGCCTACCTGTCGAACATATTGCTCCCGGGCCTTCTGGAACTGCTGACAATCATCATTGTGGCATATGCATTGGGGACGGAAATCAAATACGGTACATCAGAACAGCTTATGGAGATGTCTTCCGGTTCAATTGCCAGGGCATTGGCAATCAAGCTGATACCATATTCAATCATGTTCTCGGTGCTCGGATGTATCCTGATGCTGGTCCTCTACGGACCTGCTGGTTTTCCGCTTGCGGGATCCGTTTGGGCAATGATGCTGAACATAGTGCTTATGGTGCTTGCAAGCGAGGCATTCGCAATCTGCATAGTGGCTCTGCTTCCTGTCTGCCGCCTGGCAGTGTGCATCAGCGCCTTCCTCGGCATCCTTGCGTTCTCGCTTTCAGGATTCACGGTACCTTTGGAGCAGATGCCTGGATTCTTCAGAGGCATGGCTGCAATGTTTCCGCTCAGGCCATATTACAATTTTTATATTCAGGAGACGATATTCGCCTCTGGATTCGCTGGATGGTGGACGGAAGTGCTTCATTATCTCGTGTTCTTCCTCGCTCCACTGCCTCTGCTTCCAAGGCTGAAGAACGCTTTCTTATACCATAATTACAGGAGGGATTAAAATGGGGTATTTCAAGACATTTTGGAATGATTTTAGACGGCTTTTCAGACAGGAGTTCAAAGCCGTATTCAGCGACAGCGGCGTGATAGTGGTGTTCTTCCTCGCCGGCCTTGGCTACCCCCTGTTGTATAACATGATATATGAAAACGGAGTATTGGAGGATGTGCCCGTAGTGGTTGTGGACAATGCAGGATGCGAAGAGAGCAGGCGTTTCGTCCGGGAAGTGGATGCGACAAGGGAAATCGCCATCAGCGGACATTGTGCGGACATTGCAGAGGCTGAAAAACTCATGCAGGAGCGTAAATGCCACGGTATCATATATTTCCCTTCAGATTTCGGAGAGAAGATTGCTCTGAAGGAACAGGCAACACTGAGCATTTACTGTGACATGGGAAGTTTCTTCTACTACAAGAACCTCATGACAGCCGCCAACCTCGTGATGCTTGACCAAATGCCGCGCATATCACCGGTAGTGAAGCCCATGTACTTCGAGGAGAACATTCCATACAACAGGAGCAATGCCTTCAATTTCTTCTTCATAACGGCTGCTCTGATGCTTGTCATCCAGCAGACCATGTTCTATGGGATGGGCATGCTCGCCGGTACCAGAAGGGAAGAAAAAACAGGCATCATACAAGGTGCATCCGGCAGGGTCGTATTCGGCCGTGGCGCAGTCTATTGGCTGATATACATGATGATAGGAATGTACATAACCTTTATAGTTCCATTGCTGTTCGACATTCCCATGGTCAGTGACTTCTGGACCACGATGGCGTTCCTGTGCATCTATGTGACGGCCTGCGTGTTCTTCTCCATGGCTTTCAGCACATTGATAAGACACAGGGAAACCCCTATAGTGGCATTGCTGTTCCTTACGCTTCCTGAGCTTTTCCTCACCGGGTTCTCATGGCCTCAGGCCTGCTTCCCTAAGTTCTGGGATTTGTTCTCGTACATCTTCCCGTCCACTTTCGGGACGAGGGCGTACATCAATCTCGCAGGGGCGGGAGCATCCTTCGGGACCATTGCTCCCCTGCTCAGGATACTGCTGATACAGACTGCAATATATTTTGCAATCTCAATCATAGCAACCAAAATTGAACATAATTATTGCAAAAGCGAAAAATAAAACAACATTAATTCAAAACAAAATGAAAAAGTTCATCATTTCAATCGCGGCTCTTGCAATGGCCGCAATCTCAACTTTCGCACAGGTCAACATCGGTGCAGGCTATTCAGGTACAAGCATGAATCCTTCGGAGGGTGACAACACCTGGTACAACGGATTCAATGTCAGTGTTGGTTACAACCTTCCGCTCGGTCTCGGATTCCAATTCTGTCCGTCAATTGAATACAACTACCTCACCAACAGTGCGAACGTATCTGCAGGAATCGCAGGTGCAAGCGCGACATCCAAAAACCGTTTCAACGAACATTACCTGAACATTCCGCTCATGTTCAACTATGGATATGAGATTAGCCCTGATGCAAGAATCTTTGTATTCGCAGGTCCTACGGGAAGTTTCGGACTCTATGCAGATTATACGACAAAACTGGAGGCATCACTCGGAGGCAATTCCGGATCAAGCGACAAGCAGACCGTCAATATCTGGGGAGAAGACAGCACCTACAAACGCTGTGACGTCAAGATAGGCGGAGGCGTCGGCATTGACATATGCAAACACTGGAGAGTCCAGGCCGGATATGACTACGGTCTTGTTAACCGCAGCAAGGTCGATAACCTCAAACTCCACCACCACAGCATCAAGGCAGGACTTACCTATATGTTCTGATTTGTAGCACCTGCGAGGTCGAGATGGCACATTATCAGATTGCCGTCATCGTCCCGCAGGTGCTTCCGCGGGCTGAAATTGAGCCATCAATAAGGACATATGCTACAGAAAGCCCTGCCTGCGCCCGGTGATTCTTCGGAAAAATTCATACAATTTCTGTTTAAATTCCCCGCTCCGGTCTGAATTGGGGGGGGGGGGGGGGGGGGGGGGGGTGGGGGGGGGGGGGGGGGGGGGGGGGGG
>CAMCIE010000172.1 GCA_945874815.1 uncultured Bacteroidales bacterium | reverse complement strand
GTATTGAATTTTATATCTTTTGCCATTGTTTTATTGATTTAGATTTCTCGACTTCGCTCGAAATGACATCGTAAAGTTAGGAATGACATTGTAAAGCTAGGAATGACATTGTAAAGCTCGAAATGACATCGTAAAGCTCGAAATGACATCGTAAAGCTAGGAATGACATTGTAAAGCTCGAAATGACATCCGGGGAGAGCCGAAATAATAATTAAAGGATTGCCAAAATGTCAGACTGCTTCATGATGAGGTAGTCTTTTCCGTCAACGGAAACTTCGGTTCCGGCATATTTGCCATAAATGACAACATCGCCGACTTTAACCTCCATCGCTTCATCTTTCTTTCCGGGGCCAGCCGCTACAACTGTTCCCTGCTGTGGTTTCTCTTTCGCTGTATCAGGAATATAAAGACCTGACGCTGTCTGGGTCTCGGCCGGTTTTGGCTCGATTACAACCCTGTCTGCCAATGGTTTGATCATGATTTTTTATTTTTAATGTTGTTAATTCAAAACAGGCGTCCCGCAACCATTTCGTGCGGAACGCCTGACTTATGGACAAAAGCGATGCCACCGGCCAATTGCTGACAATTTGTCAGTCAGGATGCGGCATGAGCCTTATTTTGTGCTGAATCTGTAGATACAGTGATGTACGTATGTCTCACCCGGATTGAGAAGAGTGGAAGGGAAATTCTCATGGTGAGGAGTATCAGGATATAACTGAGTTTCAAGAGCAATGGACTCACGATATCTCAGAGGCCTGTCATATTTACCCATTGTTGTGCCATCGAAGAAATTGCCGCTGTAGAACTGAAGTGCAGGCTGGTCGCTGAAAACTTCCATGAAACGGCCTGTAGATGGATCGAATACCGATGTGGCAAACTCCATATCATGGTCTGACTTCCTGTCAATTATCCAGTTATGGTCATATCCGCCTCCGTTTGCAAGCTGTTCGTTCTCCACATCAATTCTGTCTCCTATGGCATGAGGCTCCCTGAAATCCAGTGGAGTACCGGTGAGGTCTGCGATTTCTCCGGTAGGAATCAGTTCATTGTCAACAGGTGTGGTTTTGGAAGCATTGATGACCATTATCTGGTCGAGAATGGTGCCGTTGCCTTCGCCCTTGAGGTTGAAGAAAGAATGGTGAGAAATGTTCACATGAGTAGGGGCATCAGTAACTGCCTTATAATCAACCTTGAACTCATTTGCAGAAGTCAGAGAATAAGTCATCTCGATGTTCAGGTTTCCAGGCATTCCGTCCTGAGAGTCCGGATGGAGATATGTCAGGACAATGATGCTGTCATTCACATCCTTGACGTCCCAGACAACCATGTCAAGCCCTTTGAGGCCGCCATGGAGAGTGTTGTCATTGTTGTTCTGAGGGAAGGTATATGTATTGTCGCCTATTGTATATGTACCATCAGCTATGCGGTTGGCATAAGGACCGACCACAGCTCCGAGGAAGCGTTCCCCCGGATTATTGACATAATTGTCCAGATTATTATAACCCAGGACTATATCTTCATATTTCCCGTATCTGTCAGGAGTCTGCAAGGCTACTACACGACCGCCGAAATTGGTCACCTGCATGATAAGGTCACCGGCCTTCAGTGTGTAAAGGTCAACATTTTTGCCGTCCACACTCTGACGGAAGTTTTCTGCAGGGATGAGCGGAAGGGGCTTGTCGGATGCGCATGAGGCCATTGACAAAATTGCCGCCGCTGCAATGATTGATTTAATCGGTTTCATAATATATCTTTTAATTTCGTTTAATTTCCAAATTTTCATAAGGAACGTACAAAGATATAAATATAAAACCAAATGAAACACAATATTTTCGTATTTATGAATCTATCGTAAAAAATGCAGACGGAAATGCCAGAGAATTACGCCGACACTGACGGAGACATTGAGGGAATGTTTGGTACCGAACTGGGGGATTTCCAGACAAAAGTCACATTCATCGACCACATCCTGTCTCACTCCATTGACCTCATTTCCGAACACAATTGCATATTTCACCCCGGTTTGAGGAACAAATGTATCAAGCATGACCGACTGTGCGGTCTGCTCTGCCGCCACAACGACATACCCTTCTTCTTTCAGACGGCGGACAGCCTCGAGGGTGTCATCAGCATGTTCCCACTCAACACTGTTCTCCGCACCCAGAGCGGATTTGTGAATCTCCGCAGACGGAGGGACGGCACAGATTCCGCAGAGCCAAAGTTTGTCGGCCTTGAATGAATCGGCCGTGCGGAAAGCCGAGCCAACATTATGGGCACTCCTTATATTGTCGAGGACCAGAACAATGCCGGATTCCGGCAGGGACTTATACTCATCCGGGCTGACCCTTCCAAGTTCGATATTCAATAACTTCCTGTTTGTCACGATATTACTCAGATTGTTGATAAAAGTTCCGAATACAAATGTACTGCTATTTCATAAAAAAGAAAAAATTATATACTTTTGCATTCGCGTTAAAGAAAAGACACATGAAACAAGATCTTCAAATTTTCAACCTAATCAAGAAGGAAGAGGACAGGCAGACATCCGGCATTGAACTCATCGCTTCTGAAAACTATGTAAGCCGTCAAGTACTTGAAGCTCTCGGTTCCATCTGCACAAACAAATATGCAGAGGGATACCCAGGAGCAAGATACTATGGAGGATGTGAGGTGGTTGACCAGATTGAGCAACTGGCAATCGACAGACTCTGCCAGCTTTTCGAGGCGGAGTATGCAAATGTGCAGCCACATTCCGGTGCCCAGGCCAACATGGCTGTGCTCATGGCATGCCTCAAACCAGGAGACACTTTCATGGGTCTCGACCTTGCACATGGCGGTCACCTTACTCATGGTTCACCTGTCAACATGTCCGGCATCCTTTACAATGCCGTTTCCTATGGACTTGACGAAGTCACCGGCCTTATTGACTATGACACCATGGAGAAGAGAGCCCTTGAATACAAGCCTAAGCTCATCATCGGAGGAGCATCCGCTTACTCAAGGGAGTGGGACTATGCAAGAATGAGAGAGATTGCCGACAAGGTGGGAGCACTCTTCATGGTGGATATGGCCCACACTGCAGGACTCATCGCCGCCGGACTTCTTAGCAATCCTGTGAAATATGCCCATATCGTCACTTCCACCACCCACAAGACCCTCAGGGGCCCGCGCGGAGGTATCATCCTCATGGGCAAGGATTTCGACAATCCGTGGGGACTCACCACACCTAAAGGCGTCGTGAAGAAGATGTCCCAGATTCTCAATTCAAGCGTTTTCCCGGGAGTACAGGGCGGACCGCTGGAGCATTGCATCGCAGCAAAGGCAGTATCTTTCTATGAGGCCCTCCAGCCGGAGTTCAAAGAGTACCAGAAACAGGTGGTATCAAATGCCAAGGCAATGGGAGAAGCATTCACCACAAGAGGATACAAAGTAGTCTCAGGCGGTACTGACAACCATCTTCTGCTCATAGACCTCAGGACCAAGTTCCCTGAACTTACAGGAAAGGTGGCAGAAAAAGAGCTTGTCAAGGCAGACATCACTGTCAACAAGAACATGGTTCCTTTCGATTCACGTTCTCCTTTCCAGACTTCTGGTATCCGTGTCGGAACTCCTGCAATCACTTCAAGGGGATTCATAGAGAAAGACATGGAGTCAATCGTAAGCCTTATAGACCAGGTACTTGCAAATGCCGCTTCTCATCTGGACCTGATTGAAGGCAAGACTGAGGAAGGACGCGAGCAGTACGAAGAGGTTCTCGCAAATGTGAAGAAACAGGTCCGTATGAGGACTAACGGAATGCCTCTCAACCGCTATTGATTCGGCAGACTGACAGATATATATGTGAGGGCGACGTCATGGTCGCCCTCTTTTTTGTCTTCCGCAAGGCCCTTATTCAAAACACCGCACAAAAATTGCATTGCATGACGCAGTATTTCAACCGCTTTGCAGTTATATAGGCGGAAACTGAAAAATTATAAACATTATAAATCAGAAAATCATGAAAAGAATCTTACTGTTTGCAGCCATGGTGCTGCCATTGTTTGCAACATCTTGCAACAAACATCTTGACCGCCCGGACATTTACCCGGACTATTACAGTTT
>CAMCIE010000171.1 GCA_945874815.1 uncultured Bacteroidales bacterium | reverse complement strand
GATTCTTCTTTCTCGGTATTTGCGAAGAGGGTACCCCAATATGCCAGTTCGGTATAAGGGGTTTTGGTATTGTAGTTGGTGATTGTCTCCGGTGAGGCGTTGTAGCACTTGTAGGGCGCGTAGAATATTGCATTGTCTTCTACATCCCTTTTGAAGTAGTTATAGTTCTGTACTGGAGAACCGATTACTCCAAGGTATGAAGCATTCACATCTTTCCTGAAGAACGGATATTCATGGAAATTATAATTATATGAAGTATCCACATCCTTCAGCTTCAAGTCCTGGAAATTCCTGTCATTTTCCCAGATCAGCATTCTCTTGTATTGGAGTGAATCCGGGAGCACGTATGTTTCAAGGATGCGGGGAGTATTTTCCGTGATACTGTCCCTGACTGCCTTGAGGCTGTCCTTGACCGCCAGCTTGCGGTTCATGGCAGCAATCTTTGCAGGGAGCTCCTGCTCATATTGGTATTTTTTCTTTTCCCTTTTGCTCAAGCTGTTGTACCATGCCTCGAATCTGGCTGTCGCAACTTCCGTGGAATCCTTGATGTAAAGGGAATCAAGTTTGTGCAGTTCCAGAGTGTCACCGGCACTGATAAGGGAGTCACGAACCTGTGCCCTTGTCAATGAGTCCTTGATGGCAATGTAATATTTATACTTGAAAGGATCGGCAGAGCGAAGGGAATCCGGCACTTTGATTGTATCTTTGGCAGCAACGAAAAGCGTGTCGGTTTGCTCGTTGAATACGGTGTCACCAGACAGGGTGACAGCCTGAGAACTGTCGTTCTGTCCGATAAGATTCAGGGAGTCTGCCATCCCGGCAATTCCCGCCATTCTGCCGACATCGATACCGAAAGATTGGACGGCAGCTGCTCCGACGAGCACTATTGGCACCCATATTTTTGCCAAAAAATTCCTCATAAAACTCGGCAAAGGTAGTAATTATTATGCAATTGTGCAAAATCGAGGCTGTCAAGCTTGCCCACATCCAACATTCTCAACCCCGGATCATCTACTCCATAGATTGGATGGGTACGTGCCATTGACAAGTAAAAATCTCTTATCGGAAAGCGTGCCCCGGCGCCGGAATTCATGGATATGCAGTTATCCTTTACGTATTTTTCCATAAGGGGAAATACCCGGTCAGACATGATATGGATTCCCGAAAAAGCCAGTCTGACGCAGTCTTCAGCCGCAATCGAATTGTCAGCCATTATGATCTCGGAGGTCTTTACATTCATCCATCCGCAAAGACGCATGGTGTCCGGGTGAAAAAGAAAATATCGCGATGTTTCCCGCTCGCTGACGAGCAAGGTGGCAAGTGCATCCGGACGATGTTGTGCAGCGAATGCTTTCAAATCAGCATTCGTAAATATATCCACGTTATGAATAAGAAAATTACCACAGCCTTCAAGCAGGTTCCTTGCATGCAGGACTGCCCCTCCGGTTTCAAGCAGAAGCGCTCTTTCATCGCTGATTTCGAACTTCATCCAGTCCTGATGCCCGGCCCATTCTTCTATCATGCCTGCAAAATGGTGCACATTCACGACTGCTTCCTCAAAACCTGCATCATGGAGCTTGCGCGCCACATGTTCAATCAAGGGCTTGCCGTCAACTTCCACCAGGGCTTTCGGCATCCTGTCGGTCAAAGGCTTGAGACGGGTCCCCAGACCCGCCGCAAAAATCATCGCTTTCATCAACCTAGTTTATTTGAGAACAATGCCTTCCTCATTCATCTCGGCAAGGGCCTTCCTGTGGCCTTCATAGTCAACCCAGGCAATGGCTTTTTCAAGAAGGTTCACCTTGAATCCAGCCTTGAGCAAGTCCTCGCAGGTGTTGCGTACACAATATTCCGTAGCAATTCCGCATACATAGACATCCTGAATGTCAAGCAATTCCAGAACTTCAGCCAGAGACTGACCGGCATTGTTCTTTCCCTCAAAACCGGAATACTGCTCGCAAGTCTTGTCGCATCCTTTGTAGAATGTCAGTTCCTCGACTACATAAGGCTGGAGCTGCTCATGAATGTCACCGCCATGGGTTCCTGCAACGCAGTGGGAAGGCCAGATGCCTCCTTCGCTTGCAAATGAACAATGGTCTGCAGGATGGTGGTCCCGGATGAAAAGAACAGGGAACATGTCAAGAATTTCGACTCCGCCTCCGTCATTGTTCTCGGTGTGTGCTTCAATGAATCGCAGGGTCTCCTTTACGGCATTGTCCGCATTCTGACATGCAAGACTTCCGTCTATGAAGTCATAAAGCATGTCCACTACAACAAGTGCGCTGTTTATCATATCTTGAAATTGTTGATTTCGTTTACAAGTCGGGTAATAATTTCCATTTTCAGGTTGTACAGGTCATCTGAGATGTCCACCTTATAATAATGAGGGTTGATCAGACGCCTTTCACTCGGGCTGAAATGGGCAAGCGTTGTGTTGTAATAAGCCTTCTTTTCTGCCAGAGAGTGCTCCGGAGCACATCTGTGTCCGTTCTCAATCACCTTGTGCTGCAGAGGAAAGGCTTTGTAATCACCTGCGTCGAAAGTCTTGAATTTGTAACGGTCGTATTCGTCGCAAATGGTGAAACTTTCTCCAGCCTCAATCTTTTTGCAAAGCTGGTCACCGCGCAGGCATGTCACGTCCGCTTTGAAAATCTCTCCTTTCACCGGATCATTCTTCATAATTCTCCAGGTAATCTGGAAGCCCGGATTGATGAGCTTGATCTTGTCTTCAGACCTTTTCAGCACTGCCTCGGAATCAATCTGCACCAGTTTGTAAACATTGCCGAAGCAAGGGGCGGCCTTGCTGGTTGCAATCGCATCGCCGACTCCGTAAGAGTCAATGCATGCGCCCTGCCTTTCAAGGTCTGTGATGAGATATTCATCCAATGAATTGGTGGCGAATATTTTACATTTATGGAATCCGTTTTCGTCAAGGATGCGGCGACATTCAGTTGAAAGGTATGCGAGGTCTCCGCTGTCCAGACGTACTCCATATCCATATTCGTAATTGTCGTCGATTCCGTTTTCCTTATACGCTCTCATTGCGTTGAGGATACCGCATCGGAGGGTGTCGTATGTGTCAATCAAAAGGATGAGAGGCTCGTTCCTGTGTGTCCTGATATATGTGCTGAAAGCTTCATGTTCGCCTTCCACGGTGCTTCCGAAAGAAGTCACGTAGCTGTGAGCCATCGTTCCTGTGGAACCGCATCCGAACATCGCTCCCGTGAGAATGTTGGAGGTGTTGCTGCATCCGGCAATGATGGCAGCCTTGGCACCATAAGTCGCCGCCCATGGACCGTGTGCCCTCCTGGAGCCGAACTCACTGACCGGACGGTTGGTGGCCCTGCATACACGGGAAGCCTTCGTGGCGACTGCCATCTGGTGGTTCATTATGCAAAGCATCGGTGTTTCAAGCACCTGAGCCTCAATGAGCGGACCTTCCACAATGATAATCGGCTGGTTGGGGAATGCGATTTCCCCCTCTCTCATGGCATAGACATTTCCAGTAAATTTCATTGCACTTAGATATCCCCTGAACTCTTCGTACTCCTTTCCCGGAAGGAACTTTTCGAAAAAGTCAGAGTCCATGTTACCGAGATTCTGAACCATCTCAATGACTTCCTCGGTGCCACTTACTACAGCCCAGTTGTTGTTTTCCGGAGCTTTCCTGTAGAATAGATTGAATACGGCAACCTTGTCTTTCATTCCTTTGTCGTAGAAGGATTTTCCCATTGTGTACTGGTACTTGTCCGAACAATATGCATGATTGAGCATTATTTTCTATAATTGTTAGTTGAACATTCAAACCAAACCACAAACTTAACCAAAATATTTTATAACTTCGCACATTTCATTTACGAAACAACATTTTCAGACGTGGAGGAATCATTGACAGTAATATACAGGGATCTTTTCGGGAACAGCCCGGAATGGTCATCGGAGATTTGCGGATCTGCGAGCAGTCGTAAGTATTACAGGATGGGGGACAGAGGACATTCGGTCGTGGGTGTCATTGGAGAAGACTTGAAGGAGAATGCTGCATTCATAGCTCTGTCCGACCATTTCCACAGTGCCGGCATGCCTGTTCCGAAGGTTCTGGCAAAATCC
>CAMCIE010000170.1 GCA_945874815.1 uncultured Bacteroidales bacterium | reverse complement strand
CTATCATACTCTCACAAAATTTTTATAAATGTAAAAATTTTTGATAGTATGAAAACCGATGAGAAAAACTGTTCTGAACTGACAGATTGCGCATCAGAACATGAAGTCATGCCAATGCCTGATGTCCAGTCTGTTGAACAGGAGGTCTGCAAGAATTGCGGCACTCCTCTTCATGGACCGTATTGCCATAACTGCGGGCAGAAAACAACGGATTTGAGTCAGTCGTTCTGGAGTTTTATTGTGGAGTATTTTTCGAATACTTTTCAACTTGATACCCGCCTGCTGCCCACTCTCAAGGAGATGATCATTCATCCGGGCAGACTGACTCAGGAGTTTTTCAAAGGTAGGATCAACAGTTATGTTCATCCCTTGAAAATGAACATGTTCATGCTGGTGATTGTCATAGCGATAATGGCTCTTTTCATGAATCCGTCCACAAATATCTCCGATGATCAGACAAATGCGGCCTTGTCCTCGGACCTTAACAGCCTGATTCAGACCTATCTTCCCGTTTTCATCCTGCTGATGACCCCGGTGCTGGGCCTGGTGGTGCAGCTTTTCAATCTTCGCAAGAAGCGGCCGTTCATGGAGCATTTTGTCTTCGCCCTTCATTTTGCTGCATTTATGGAAATGTTCATTGTCCTGAAGATGGTGGTGACTCATTTCTGCAACAATGCGTGGATTGATATATGTTTCTATGGCGTGATGGTCCTGTATCTGATGTTGTCGCTTCGCCGGGTTTATGCCGGCACAGGATGGAAGGGGGCATTTTTCAAGTCCCTTGCTATCGTGTTTTTCTACTTTGCTGCCATGGTTGCGTCAATAGTCCTTGTAGCCCTTCTTTTTGTCTTTAAGAATTATGACAAACTGGAAAGCTTATTTTCGATAACGTTCTGATGATATAGAGTTTCCCAAAAAATATTATATTTGCCCGTCCAATAATATAAGGTAACAGCATGAAGCCGAACATGAAAATCTTTGATAGTATGAAATTTTTCAGAACAATTGCAGCCGCAATGATAGTGGCTGCCCTTTCAGTCCCGGCATTCGCTTCAGGAATGTCTGGTGATGATGAAAACAAAAAACAGGAGAATGTTATGGTAGGAGATGATTATCAGATTGTCAGGAATGAAATTGTTGACGGAATCCGTTATGTGAGTGCGGTTCCAAGCCAGAAAGTTTGCTCAAACAAAATTGATATCGAGATTGAGGGCAACGTCATCCAGAAGGTGGTGTTCACAAGAGGATGTAACGGAAACGGCAAAGGTATCGGAGCCCTTATCCAGGGTATGACCGTTGAAGAGGCCGTTAAACGTCTGAAAGGTATAAACTGCTCAAGCAGAGGCACTTCCTGCCCTGATCAACTCGCACGCGTCCTTGAGGCAGCCTGCCTTGCTCGCTGATACAGCTGTCATCTCCTTCCACTGTCATCTCGACCAAGCGAAGCGCGTGGAGAGATCTACATAATAAATAGTGTAAAGACTTTTTACAGATAATGTAAAGATTCTTTACACTATTTTGTTTGTTATAATTTGTAATTAATTGATTTATAAGACGTTGGTTGCTTTGGCACGAGCGGTGCTGATAATTGGCCGGATTTGAAACTTACATCTTATGAATCATAAATTTTTAACAACTGCTGCGATTCTCTTTCTTTGTTCGAGTGCCTTCGCACAGCCTCAGACAAATCTGGAAACTGAGTCTGTCCGGCCGCTGACATTGAAGGAATGTATGCAGTACGCTTTGGACAAGTCTGCAAAGGTGAAAATCAAGCAGGCCGATGTGGATGACGCAAAAATAGCACGCCGCGATGCAATCCTGAAGGCCTTCACTCCTGCCGTCGAGGCCGGTACCTACGCCTACAGCAATTTCGGCCGAAGCGTTGACCCTGAGACAAATACCTATGTTTCAACGACTTCGTTCAATAACGGCTACTCTGTTTCCGCCGGTATCGTCCTCTTCAACGGCTTCGAGGCGGTCAACAACGTGAAGATATCCAAGACTTCGCTCATGATGGGTGTGGAGCAGGAGCAGAAACTCAGGGACGAAATCTGCCTTGCCACAATGGAGGCGTTCTACAATGTCGTCTATTATTCCAAGCTTTCGGAAATCGTTGAGGGTCAGGTCCTGACATTGAAGGATGCCCTTACTCTGGTCAGCCGGCAGGAAGAACTGGGCCAGAAGGGCTATGCCGATCTTGTGCAGACTCAGGCCGACCTTGCCGATATGGAATATAATCTGATTGTGGCGCAGAATAATCTGGCTTCGGCTTTGATTACCCTGAAGGACATTATGTTCTGGGAAGAGGATAATGAGCTGGTTATCAATATGGAAGGAGTAGAACAAGTGCGAACTCTTACAGATGCCGATTCTTTTGCTGAATGCAGTGCAGTTGCAGATTATGCCCTTGATCACAATTCTTCCGTCCTGATTGCATAGGGCAAAATGGATAATGCAAGGCTCAATCTGAGAACTGCAAAATGGAAATTCACTCCATATCTTTCGCTCAATGCCGGATGGTCCACAAGTTATTATACCTATCCGGGACTTGCGGGTTATTCTCCAATGCCTTATGGACAGCAGTTCAGGAACAATGGGGGAGAGTATTTTCAGTTGTCTCTTTCCTTCCCGATTTATAACAGGCTTCTGACTTTTTCCAATCTGAGAAAGATGAAGAATAGTTACAAAAGGGCTGAGGCTGAATATGATACGGCTGTGCGTCAGGTACAGGCTGAGGTCGAGAGGGCAGTGCAGGACCGCAATGGAGCAGGGGCTGCACTGAATCAGGCCGAGCACAGGGAAAGCGTGCAGGAAGAGGCCTGGAGACTGAATGTCAAGAAGTTCGAGCAGGGGCTCATTTCTCCGATTGACTTCAGAAAGGCCTCCGACAATATGCTCAACGCCAAGGCTGAAAGGCTCAACGCACTTCTCAAATGGCACCTTAAAAGCAGTGTCGTGAAATACTATAACGGCATATCATACATTGACCAATATTGAATAAAAAAACAAAGAAATGGACAAAATAATAGAAAAGAAAAAAGGCTGGAGAGCCGCATTCACCAAAAAGGCCCTTCCATACTGGGGCGGCGCCCTCGTTCTCGCCCTCATCCTCTGGCTCGTATTCAGGGACAACTCAGCAACCCTCCGGGTGAATGCTGACTCATTGACAATCAGCCAGGTAAGCCAAGGCGAATTCAACGACTACATCCGCGTAAGCGGCCAGGTCCAGCCTATGACAACCATCCAGATAAGCCCTCAGGAAGGCGGTATCGTCCAGGACATCGTAACCGAGGAAGGCTCCAGGGTGAAGGCCGGCGATGTCATCGTCCGACTCAGCAACGACAACCTCGATCTCCAGATTCTGAACTCCGAGGCCGAGCTTGCCGAAAAAGAGAACATTCTGCGCAACACATTGATTTCCATGGAACAACAGAAACTCTCCCTCAAACAGGACAAGCTTCAGCTCCAGACCGAGGTGGCACGTCTGAAGAGAAAATATGAGCAGAGCAAGGCTTTGTATGAAGATAAGCTAATTGCCATGGAAGACTATCTCACATCCCGAGAAGACTATGAACTTGCTGCTGGCAAACTTGAACTTGTCATCGACAGGGCGGAGCAGGACAGCCTCTACCGTAGCGTGCAGATTCTTCAGATGCAGGAAAGTCTTGAAAATATGAGGCGCAATATGCTGATGATCCGTCACAGAAAGGAGAATCTTACCATCAAGGCTCCGATTGACGGCGAACTTGGTCTTCTTGACGTTGTGCTGGGACAGTCAATTTCGGCAGGTACGAAAATAGGACAGATTAACAATCTGGACAGCTATAAGATTGAAGCTCAGATAGATGAGCACTATATTGACCGTGTTACCGCTGGTCTTGCCGCGACATTCCAGAGGCAGAATGATTCCTACGGAGCCATCATCCGCAAGGTCTATCCGGAAGTTCGTGACGGTAAGTTCAAGGCAGACTTCAAGTTCGAAGGGGAGACTCCGGACAACATCCGCAGCGGCCAGACCTACTACCTCAATCTTCAGCTCGGCCAGCCTGAAAATGCCGTCCTTGTGCCTCGCGGAACTTTCTACCAGAAAACGGGTGGCAAATGGATATTCGTCGTTTCTCTTG
>CAMCIE010000169.1 GCA_945874815.1 uncultured Bacteroidales bacterium | reverse complement strand
CTATGCCTTTCTGGCTGTATTCGAATGCTTTGCGGATGGCCGCCTTCGCTTTTCTGGCAGCTGCCGCCGTATGGACCGCCTGCCTTGTGATGAAGGCCGTACCGTCAAGCTGGGCAACCATCGGTGCGATCACGAGCGGGAAACCGTTGAGCTTGGCATCGCGACCATAAGGAGTCGTGGATGTTTTCATTCCCAGCAGGGTGGTCGGTGCCATCTGTCCTCCGGTCATTCCGTAAATGCCGTTGTTGATGAAAATTACGACAATATTCTCGCCTCTGCTGCATGCGTGGATGATTTCTGCCGTTCCGATTGAAGCCAGGTCACCGTCACCCTGATAAGTGAACACGTATTTTTCAGGATTGAGCCTCTTGACAGCCGTGGCAAGTGCCGGGGCGCGTCCGTGCGCTGCCTGCTGCCAGTCTATGTCAAGGTAATTGTATGCGAAGACCGAGCATCCGACAGGACTGATTCCAACAGTTTCGGACTGAATGCCCATCTCGTCGATAACTTCTGCAATCAGTTTATGCACTGTTCCGTGCGAACATCCGGGGCAATAATGCATCACGGCATCCGTAAGAACGGGAGTCTTCCGGTAAACTATGTTCTCCGGCTTCTTTATATCTTCAATATTCATGTTTCGCTTATTTCAGATTGTTGAATGATTTGAACTCACGGGCAATCTCCTCAGGAGAGTAGATATTGCCTCCCTGTCTTCCATAGAATCCCACAGGGCACTTGCCGTCAACGGCCAGACGGACATCGTCCACCATCTGCCCCAGATTCAGTTCTATGCTCATCATGCTCCTGACTTTCGATGCATATTCAGCAATTGCCTCAGAAGGGAACGGGAACAGTGTGACTGGACGCAGAAGTCCCACTTTATATCCTTCTTCGCGCAGAAGGTCGGTGGCAGCTTCGCAAATCCTTGATGAACAGCCAAATGCAACGAACAGGTATTCGGCGTCATCCGCCATATAAGTCTCATATTTCACCTCTTCTGCCTGAATCTTCCGGTATTTCTCCTTGAGTTTGAGATTGAATTTCTCCTGCACGTCAGCTTCAAGAGACAGGGAAGTGATGATGTTGCGCTGTCTTTCAGCCGGCTTGCCGTTGGCAGCCCATGGAGCATGCTGAAGTATTTCTTCCTTTGTCCAGCGAGGTTTTTCAGGCCTGAGTTCCACTTTTTCCATCATCTGGCCGATGATTCCGTCTGCGAGGATTACCACAGGATTGCGGTATTTGAAAGCAAGTTCGAAGCCCCAGTCCACGAAATCATACATATCCTGAGCTGACGAAGGGGCAAGCACGATGTTCTTGTAGTCTCCATGTCCGCCTCCTTTGACCACCTGATTGTAATCGCTCTGGCTCGGCTGGATAGTACCCAGTCCGGGACCGCCCCTCTGGCAGTCAACAATCACACAAGGCAGCTCTGCTCCGGCCATATAGCTGATTCCTTCGCACATAAGGCTGATTCCCGGGGAACTCGAAGATGTCATTACCTTCTTGCCGCATCCGGCCCCGCCATAGACCATGTTGATGGAAGAAGTCTCGCTCTCTGCCTGAAGTACGCACATACCTGTGGTCAGCCATGGCCTTTCTTTCATCAAAGTTTCCATCACCTCGGACTGAGGGGTGATCGGATAACCGAAGTAACCGTCAACACCATTGCGTATTGCTGAAATCGCAATCGCCTCGTTGCCTTTCATGAGTATTTTTTCTGCCATGCTTATTGGATTTTAACTCTGTAAACTGTGATGACCGAATCCGGACAGACAACGGCGCAGCTGCTGCATCCGATGCAACCTTCGCCTGTCATTTCGGCATAATGGTAACCTTTGTTATTGACCAGCTTCGACAAACTGATGCTGTTTGTGGGACAATTGGCGATGCAGACCGAGCATCCCTTGCATTTGTTGTAGTCTATTTCTATAGCTCCTTTGAATGCCATGATACAACTGTTGTTTATCTATCAATAATATTTTGTATATTTGAGGAATGTTAATCCTCTGTAAAAGATTAACATTACAAAATTACACAAAACAATTGGATTTTGTGCAAAATTTTAACAAAAAATAGTATCTTTGAAAAAGATATAAATTTTAAGGGCATTAGAATTTACGGATAATTAAGGAGGGAAAATATGGGAAACATATTGCTGGAGAATATATTGTACGAAAATAAGGCAGTCAATGTCCATATAAAAGACGGTATCATTTCGAGTGTCGTACCATATTCCCCTGGAAGCTGCGCTGACGGCTCATTTGCAGAAAAGGTGGATTGCCGGGGTAAGGCTATCCTTCCCGGTTTGGTGAACATGCACACCCATGCGGCAATGTCCGTCATGAGGGGAGTAGGGGAGGATATCGCTTTTCAGGAATGGCTCAAGAGGATATGGGTGCTGGAATCAGGTATAGACGAGGAGTTCGTATATTATGCTACAAAACTTGCCTGCCTTGAGATGGCAAAGACCGGTACGACTACATTCAACGACCAGTACTGGCACATGCCTCAGGCAAGGAAAGCCGCTTTGGAGGTGGGAATACGTCCTGTTCTGTCCTATGTATTGTGTGACAGGCTGGATTCTGAACAAGCCTGGAGGCAGAGGGAAGAATGCATTGCCCAGCATCTGGAATCGCTTTCATGGCCTGAAAAATCTCAGTTCGTGATTGCCGTCCATGCCGTTTATTCAGTCACGGAAGAGAATATCCTGTGGGCAAGGGAATATGCGACAACGCACAATCTCAGACTTCACATACATGTATCTGAGACGGAGCAGGAAGTCGCTCAGTGCAAGGCTGAGCACGGGGGACTGTCACCTGTGGAATATCTCGACAGGCTCGGCTTTCTCGGCAGCGACGTCATCGCCGCGCACACCCTGTGGCTCTCCGAAAAGGACATTGAGATATTGGGAGAGAGAAAGGTCAACTGCGTCCACAATATCAATTCGAATCTCAAGTTGTCTTCAGGTTACCGGTTCATGTATAATGAATTGAGAGATGCCGGAGCCAATGTATGCCTGGGCACGGACGGGTGCGCATCTTCCAACAATCTGGATATGCTCGAAGCCATGAAGACATCTGCCATCGTGCAGAAAGCATGGCGCGGCGATCCGACGGCAATGCCGCTTGACGAACTGCTGGCCATGGCCACTACCAATGCCGGAAAGGCCCTCGGCAATGGTACGGGCCGCATTTGCGAAGGCGCTCCGGCCGACCTTATAATCATAGATACGGACAATCTGAACTTCGTATCCCCGGGATCATTCCTGGCCAATCTGGTGTATTCCGCCCATAGCGACTGCATCAGTTCCCTTATCTGCAACGGACGTTTTGTCATGCGTGAGAGGGTTGTGGAAAATGAACGGGAAATAATAGAACAAGCAAGGAAAGTATTGAACAGAATAATACAATAATCATGGACCCAAGAGTAGAAATAATCATGGCTGCTGCCGAATATATAGCAGCCAGGCTTGATGGAAGGAAGCCGCTTGCAGGAATAGTCCTGGGAAGCGGTCTCGGTAAATTGGCAGATGAGATAGAAAACCCGACAGTCATACCATATAAGGATATCCCCGGTTTCCCGGTATCTACGGCCATAGGACACAAAGGCAACTTCATTGCCGGAGAACTCGGAGGAAAATATGTTGTCGCCATGCAGGGACGATTTCACTATTATGAAGGCTACCCCATGGACCTTGTCACGCTTCCGATAAGGGTGATGAAAGTCCTTGGTATCCAATATCTTTTCGTTTCCAATGCTGCCGGTGGAGTCAACTTTGATTTCAAGGTGGGCGACCTCATGGTAATCACAGACCATATCAACCATCTTCCAAATCCGCTTGTCGGACCAAACCTTGCAGAGTTCGGACCACGTTTCCCGGACATGACCCGACCGTACGACGTCAGACTCAGGAAAATGGCATTCTCAATTGCAGGAGAAATGGGAATTGAACTCAGGAGCGGTGTTTATTTTGCCGGCACAGGCCCTTCTTACGAAACACCAGCGGAGTACAAGTATTTCAGGCTCATCGGAGCTGATGCAGTCGGAATGTCAACCATCCCTGAGGTCATTGTCGCAAGGCACTCGGACATCCATGTTTTCGGAATTTCGGTCATTACGAATGAAGCC
>CAMCIE010000168.1 GCA_945874815.1 uncultured Bacteroidales bacterium | reverse complement strand
CGATTATTCCATCTACGATGCTGTTCAGGCTGGCTTTGGTAAGGTGGTCTATATCGTCAGGGAGTATTTCAAAGAGCAGATGGAGCAGATGGTGAAGGAGAAATACAGCCATGTAAAATGCATTGACGGCACTCCGCTGGAGTTCCAGTTCGTAACACAGGAGCTTGACAAGATTCCTGAAGGCTTCACTCTCAATCCTGAACGTGTAAAGCCTTGGGGTACAGCACATGCCGTCCTTATGGGAAAGGATGTCATAAAAGAGCCGTTCGCTGTCATCAACGGCGATGACTATTATGGCAAGGAGTCTTTCCGCATCATCGGTGACTGGCTCAGGGCACATGAGAACTCCCAGGGTGTTTACTCTCTCGTAGGCTTCGAATTGGATAACACTCTTTCTGAATCCGGCGGAGTGTCAAGGGGAATCGGAACAGCTGATGCTGATTCTTTCCTTACCCATGTGGAGGAGCATCACAAGATTGCTATGGAGGCTGATGGCAAGATTTATGGCGAGAATGCTTCCGGTGAGAGGGTTGAACTTCCTGCAAAGGCTCTGTGTTCAATGAATATGTGGGGATTCACTCCTGACTATTTCGAGAAGAGCGAAGCTATCTTCAAAGGTTTCCTTGAGGAAAACATCGGTGAGCTCAAGGCTGAGTTCTACATTCCTTACGTTGTGGACTGCATGATCAAGGGAGACATTGCCAAGACAGAGCTTCTTTCAACTCCTTCACGCTGGTTCGGTGTCACTTTCAAGGAGGACAGGCCAGGTGTAGTTGCAAAGTTCCAGGAGTTTGCCGACCAGGGCATCTATCCTTCTCCACTCTACACTGAATAACTCAAGTTTCGCAAGTGATAACTAATTATGATCCTGAGGGTTGTGCCACTTGCGAAACTTAAATAAATAATTGATTCAAATTAGATTTGAATGGGCAACAGATTATTTTTCAAAAAAAGCAGAAAGAGGTCTTATGACCTCTTTTCCAATTATAATCACTATGTTCCGGGCATCGGCGGCATGTTCATGATGCTTCTTATGTTCCTCATCGGAAGTGCTCTCGGCAGTGTGCTGATGCTTGGACTGAGTATGTTTTCCCAGGAATTGGCCACATCGTACGGCACCATGCTCTCCTACCCTGTCATGTTCATTCCTCCTATGCTCTATGCCAGTTCGCAAAGCCGCAGGAATGAAGCATTTGAGAAAGGTTATGCTTTGGACAGTGCCAATTTCGGTCAGTATAAATGGTGGGTGATGATTGTTGCTGTGATTTTCTCTACGACCAGTCTCGCTTTCTGTTCAGAGCCTCTGATGAAGCTCCTGCCACAGACTCCTGAGTGGTTCGAACAGATTATGAATAATATCCTCAACGAGACTCCGTTCTGGGTAACAATCATTTCCGTGTCAATTTTTGCTCCGTTCTTCGAGGAATGGCTTTGCAGGGGTATCGTGCTCCGAGGTCTTCTTACCCAGATGCGTCCTGCCGGTGCGATTATCATTTCCGCACTGTTCTTCGCTGTCCTGCACATGAATCCTTGGCAGGCACTACCTGCCTTCATGCTCGGCCTTTTGTTCGGCTACGTTTATTACAAGACCGGTTCCCTGAAGCTGACAATGCTGATGCACTGTGCCAACAACACCATGTCGGCAATTTTTGCACAAATACCTCAGTTTGAAGAGGCCGAGACTTTCATGGATGTAATGAGCCCCTGGGCTTACGCTTTGGTATTTGCCCTGTCAGTCATAATCCTGGCTGCATCCATTACGATTTTCCGTGCCATCCCCATCAAAGGCAATCCTGCCATGGGATGCGACGAAATAGACTGCCTCGACATCAACTGAGTCACAGGAGTTTCTTTCTACTGGGCCTGTCAGGAGTGCTTTCGGCTGTACTCCTGACAGGCCTTGCTTTCAGATATGCCCCAGTCAGTAGTTGCTTTCAGATCCACCCCTGACTGGCCTTGTCCTGTGCAACAACTGTCCCGCAAACCCGAAAATCACCGTCCTCACTTACCCCCTTCACACAGCCCTGTAGGCAGTCCTGGCGCTCACGGTTCGGGCATTTTGACCGAACCGTCCACATATTTTTCATAACACCCATTGATTATCAATCACTTACAAACCTCTACCGTGGACGGTGATTTTCTACTTTCGGCGTTGCCTTATCGATGCTGAAAGACAAGGCATCAGCGCCCTGATTACAAAAAAACATTCAGGCAAGATCATCACTGCAAAAGGAATAGTTCCAACATATCACATGCCTTCTGACGAGAAACTCAAATATTCTGAATTATCTGAATATTACCTACAGCAAATGACTCACTTCATCATAAATAAGACCGCAGAGTCGGATAATTTGTTTGTCAGAACTATTATATCTGGATTTCAGTACGCGAGCAAGTTTCAGTCTTGATGCAATATCAAGTTTGCGTATGTCATTTTGGCCGAACAGCTCCTTACATAACTCATTTTTATGTTGCCTCAACTCCTGCATAGGGATGGACAGATGTGAAACAACCCCACCACGAGCCTCAACATCCATCTCTTTGGAACTGCACATGAAATAATTGAAACCTTTATGTGTCCTGAACAGTCTCTCAACAACGTCAAATGCAACATACTCAGAAGGTAATACAATTCCATCAATCATCTTGATATTACCAGCTGTCACACTTTTGGTTTTCAGATTGGAACGCCTCGTTCTAAAGCTGAATTGAGACAATTCTTCGCCCTCAACAGCCATCCATCTCGGTGTTGACCAAGTATCTGGTGTCCTGAACATAAGAGGACCGCTAGACCATGGATAGTCCAAAGGGTTAAAATGCAATCCGCCAACCGGAGCATTCTTCAATGTGTAGCAAATTGCAGTCTTCAGGTATTTGTCAGTGTCAATCATCTGATGGCTGATCCTTATGGAATCCAATTTATTCCTCTCGCCATATTTTGTCTGAAAATACATAGATGTCCTCCGGACATATTCATGCAAGAACTTATTGCATGCTTCAAACTTCCCATGAAGAATAAAATGCACATGCGTATCCATAAGACAAAAAGCAAGGATTTCCAAATCAGCGCCGAATACTATATTGAATATCCGGTTCATTCCATCCTTAAAATCTGAAACGTCATAAAAGAGCGCATCCACACTACTGCCATCTGTATAAAAATGCCAGCAATCAACCACTTCAATTTCTTGTCCCTTTGTGAATGTTCTGTCGATAGCAAGATCTGCTTCGAGCCTTTTGAGTCTCATGTCACTTAATTCCATACACTTATCCATCGCCTCCAGTGGCAATCTGCTGCTAAGTTAGCACTTATTTCGAATCATTCAATACTAATTCTGTGAAAAACATACTTAAAACGTAAAGCAAAATGGCAGAAACCACAACCCGAAAATCACCGTCCTCACCTACCCCCTCCACACAGCCCTGCAAGCGGCCCAAGCGCTCACGGTTCGGGCATTTTGACCGAACCTTCCACATATTTTTCATAACATCCATTGATTATCAACCACTTACTAATCTCTGCCGTGGACGGTGATTTTCGAGTTTGATGGGCTATAAAAAATAATGAGCTGTCGCCACTCACGCGGGGACACCTCATTCTAACCACATAATTAATAACACTAAAACTAATAACCAATAAGTTGTGAGAGCTTGAGAATAACTCTCTGAATCAACTCGTGTGCAAAGTTACTGCATTTAATTTGATTTGCAATAGCATCTCTGTTAAAAAACGATGAACTGCAATGATTTAGCTCCGAATGAAATACAATGAACATATCAAAAACTCAGCAAGTCCGCCATCAACACCTTCAAATTATAATTCTCACCTCCCTACAAATTACAATCAGCAACAAAATAACCCTTAAAAGTATCAAATCTCAAAATCAAGCCTTTTACGACGAAACGATAAGCGTCTCCAGAGTTACGTCTTGATGCACGTTTGATAAGCCGGTAGCTTTGCATATCTAATCAATTATAGTTTCAGATGCAATTCGATTCCACAACCAATTCAGGTCGCGCCTCTACTGACATCGCTGTCTCTCCATCAATCGTTCAGGTCCACCCATCATCTATGCCGTGCTTATGTTACACCACAACCCAAAAATCACCGTCCTCACCTACCCTCTCTAC
>CAMCIE010000167.1 GCA_945874815.1 uncultured Bacteroidales bacterium | reverse complement strand
GACAAGATTTACTTCTTGCCTGTTACTCCTTTCTTCGTCGAGAAAGTAATTGCAAAAGAGCGTCCTCAGGGTATCCTCCTTGCATTCGGAGGACAGACAGCCCTGAACTGCGGAGTGGAACTCTACAAGAAAGGCGTATTTGAAAAATATGACGTTCAGGTTCTCGGAACACCTGTCCAGGCCATAATGGACACGGAGGACAGGGAACTTTTCGTACAGAAACTGGATGAGATCAATGTCAAGACAATCAAGTCTCAGGCAGTCGAGAACATCGAGGATGCGCGCAAGGCTGCCGCAGAGCTCGGCTACCCGGTCATCATCCGTGCAGCCTATGCGCTCGGAGGACTTGGTTCAGGATTCTGCGACAATGAGGAAGAACTGAATACACTCGCAGAGAAAGCATTCTCCTTCTCCCCTCAGGTTCTTGTCGAGAAGAGCCTCAAGGGATGGAAGGAAGTGGAGTATGAAGTTGTCCGCGACCGCTATGACAACTGCATCACGGTCTGCAACATGGAGAATTTCGACCCGCTCGGAATCCACACCGGAGAGTCCATCGTAGTTGCTCCGTCGCAAACCCTCACGAACAGCGAATATCACAAATTGCGCGAACTTGCAATACGCATCATCCGCCATGTGGGAATCGTCGGAGAGTGTAATGTCCAGTATGCCCTTGACCCTGAGTCAGAAGACTATAGAGTGATTGAAGTCAATGCCCGTCTGAGCCGTTCATCCGCACTGGCATCGAAGGCTACCGGCTATCCTCTTGCATTCGTTGCTGCGAAACTCGGTCTCGGATATGGCCTTTTCGACCTCAAGAACAGTGTGACAAAGAGCACAAGCGCATTCTTCGAGCCTGCCCTTGACTATATTGTCTGCAAGATTCCACGTTGGGACCTCGGAAAATTCCACGGTGTTGCAAGGGAGCTGGGTTCATCCATGAAATCTGTGGGTGAAGTGATGGCAATCGGACGCAGCTTCGAAGAGGCAATCCAGAAAGGCCTCAGGATGATCGGTCAGGGAATGCACGGTTTCGTTGAGAACAAGGAGCTTGTAATCGACGATGTGGACAAGGCCCTGCGTGAGCCTACTGACAAGCGTATCTTCGTGATAAGCAAGGCTATGAAGGCAGGTTACACCGTTGACCAGATCCATGAACTCACAAAGATTGACAAATGGTTCCTCTACAAATTGGAGAGCATCATCAAGACTTCCCTCAAGCTCAGGGATATGTCGGGCCAGTTCACCAACGAGTCGGAATCAAAAGAGGTAAGGGATATTCTCAGGCTAGCCAAACAGCAGGGATTCAGCGACTTCCAGGTGGCAAGGGCTCTGGGAATGGAAAATACCATGAGCATCGAGCAGGCCAGCATGGACATCCGTTCTCTCCGCAAGAAGCTCGGCATTCTGCCTGTTGTCAAGCAGATTGACACCCTTGCAGCGGAATATCCTGCAATGACCAACTACCTTTATATCACATACAACGGTGTTGCGAGCGATATCCATTATGAAAATGACGGCCAGTCCATCATCGTTCTCGGTTCAGGAGCATACCGTATCGGTTCATCCGTAGAGTTCGACTGGTGCGGCGTCCAGGCCCTGAACACAATCAGGAAAGAAGGTTACAGGAGTGTGATGATCAACTACAACCCTGAAACTGTTTCCACCGACTATGACACTTGCGACAGGCTTTACTTCGATGAGCTCACTTTTGAGAGAGTGCTCGACATCATAGATATGGAAACTCCTCACGGAGTCATTGTCTCTACCGGAGGTCAGATTCCTAACAACCTGGCTGTCAGGCTTTCAGACGAGGGTGTACATCTCCTCGGTACCAGCGCTAAGAGCATCGACAATGCTGAAGACAGGGACAAGTTCTCAGCAATGCTCGACCGCATCGGCGTGGACCAGCCTCAGTGGAGTGCCCTCACCTCGATGGATGACATCAATGCTTTCATCGACAAGGTCGGTTTCCCTGTGCTCGTCCGCCCTTCTTATGTGCTCAGCGGTGCTGCAATGAACGTCTGCTCAAACCGCGAGGAACTTGAAAGATTCCTCAGGCTTGCCGCTGACGTTTCGAAGAAACATCCTGTGGTTGTCAGCCAGTTCATCGAGCATGCAAAGGAGGTGGAGATGGATGCCGTTGCCAAGAATGGCGAGATTGTGGCCTATGCAATCAGCGAGCACATCGAATATGCGGGTGTCCACTCCGGTGATGCAACCATCCAGTTCCCTCCTCAGAAGCTCTATGTCGAGACTATGAGACGAATCAAGAGGATTTCGCGTCAGATTGCAAAGGAACTCGAAATCTCAGGTCCGTTCAACATACAGTTCCTTGCAAGGGAAAATGAAATCAAGGTCATCGAATGTAACCTCAGGGCATCACGTTCGTTCCCGTTTGTCAGCAAAGTGCTGAAAATCAACTTCATCGAACTTGCAACCAAGGTTATGCTCGGCCTGGATGTGCAGAAACCTGACAGAAACCTCTTCGACCTGGATTATGTGGGTATCAAGGCAAGCCAGTTCTCTTTCAACCGTCTTCAGAAGGCCGATCCGGTACTTGGAGTGGATATGGCTTCAACCGGTGAAGTCGGATGTATCGGTGAGGACACCTCATGTGCTGTTCTCAAGTCCATGCTTTCTGTTGGATACAGGATTCCTGAAAAGAACATCCTTCTGTCCACAGGTAATGCCAAACAGAAGGCTGAAATGCTCGGTGCAGCCAAACTTCTTGTAAGCAAAGGTTATAAACTGTTCGCCACAGGCGGTACTCAGAAATATTTCAGTGACAACGGAATTGAAAGCACCTTGGTGTACTGGCCAAGCGAAGAAGGCCAGCCTCAGGCTCTCGACATGCTTCATGAAAGGAAGATTGACATGGTCATCAACATTCCTAAAGATTTGACAGTAAGCGAATTGGACAACGGATACCGTATCAGGAGAGCTGCCATCGACCTTAATATCCCATTGATTACAAATGCAAGACTTGCCACTGCATTCATCACGGCATTCTGCACGATGACTCCGGATGACATCAATATCCGCAGCTGGCAGGAATATTGATAATTGGAGTTACCTCCACTTAAAAAAATGAGGCTTTTTGAAAAAGCCTCATTTTTTTAGTTTTATGGAATTGATGATACGACCGGTCTGTTTTCCCTCCCTGCGGGCGGAGTAAAACTCATTGTCGGTGTAAGTGTCAATATTGCAGAGCTGGATATGCGAGGCTGGTAATCCGCACTCCATAAGTGTATATCTCACACATTCTTTCAAGTCCAGATGGTGCCCCCCTTCCATGGAGCCCTCCTTCCTTGGTCCCCTGAATGACCATATCCTGTCCACAGGAAAACCGGACTCCTTGAAGAATACGGCAACCTCGTCCCCCACCTGGAAACTGTCAAAACCGATGCCGGGCCCGATGACGGCACGAATATCTGCAGGAGAACTTCCGAAGCTGCGGGCCATCTCAAGTACAGCCTTGGTTGAAATACGGTTCAATGTTCCCCGCCATCCGCTGTGAGCCGCACCAATTGCCTTATGCACAGGATCATACAACAGCACGGGGATACAATCGGCAGTCCTTACGCCAATTGCCAGCTCCGGTATGGAAGTAACAAGGGCATCGACTCCCCTGAGTTCCTCACGGGAGATGTCTTCCCTGTCAACGACTGCAACAACTGTGGAATGTGTCTGATGAGGCTGAAGCACCTCATACGGCAAAATACTTTCCTTCCTTGAAGAGAATGCCTCCACTCCGGCACCCATATCATAACATAACAAATCTCTCATTCCTTCTTAATTTCCCTTTCAAGTGAATTTGGAAGGCCGAAATTACGCAAATCTCCGCTAATCTCCTAATGAATTCCCATTTTTAATTATCTTTGCGCCCGATTAATTCGAGTTAAGATTTATGATACAGGGATTTGTATTTGATATGGGAGGTGTGCTCATTGACCTCCATTATGAAAGATGTGTGGCTGCTTTCAAGGCAATTGGCTTCGAACAAATATGCGACTATCTTGATCCATGCCACCAGAAAGGCATTTACGGAGACATGGAAAGCGGCAAGGTAAGTGCTGATGAATTCTATGAATTCGTTCTTACGAAATGTAATCCGGGCACAACAAGGGCCGACATAGA
>CAMCIE010000166.1 GCA_945874815.1 uncultured Bacteroidales bacterium | reverse complement strand
GAAAAAATCGATGAATTAGTTGCAAGACTAAAAGAAGTTGATATTGAAGAAGTAGCCGACATCACTTCCGGCAATGCGGCAAAACTATTCCGACTATGATTCCTGAAGAAAAAAGAATAAAATCCTCAATTCTCCTGATTTACACGGGAGGTACCATAGGCATGAAGGAGGACCCTGTGGAGCAGGCGCTCAAGCCTTTTGATTTCGAGCAGATACTTCAGGAGGTGCCTGAACTTGGGAAATTTGCATGCAAGATTGATTCGAGGACATTCTCTCCCCTGATTGATTCATCTGACGTGGAGCCTTCCAACTGGCTGGAGCTTGTCAATCTCATAGAAGAGGAATATGACAAGTATGACGGATTTGTCATACTTCACGGCACTGATACCATGGCATATTCTGCCTCGGCCCTGAGTTTCATGTTGGAGGGACTTACAAAACCGGTGGTATTCACTGGAAGCCAGCTGCCTATCGGAGTTCCGAGGACTGACGGAAAGGAAAATCTTATCTCAGCAGTGGAAATAGCATCGGAAAAAGATGAGGAAGGACATGCAAAGGTTCCGGAAGTATGCATCTGCTTTGACAATGTCCTGATGAGGGGCAACCGCACTACCAAGATCAATGCTGACAATTTCCGGGCATTCCGTTCCGAGAACTGGCCATATCTTGCGGAAGCCGGAATAAATATAAGATACAATGGCCCGGCCATCAGGAAACCTGAAGACTGGGACAAACGTCCGGTTTTTCACAAAAAGCTCGACACAAGGGTGTCGATTCTGAAAATTCACCCGGGCATTACACCGGAGGTTGTACGGGACATTCTGTGCGGCTGCCAGACCAGAGCGGTGATTATCGAGACTTACGGAGCCGGCAATGCCCCTTCGCGCGGATGGTTCCTGGACATGGTAAGGGAGGCCTCGTCAATGGGCAAGATACTCCTTAACGTAACGCAGTGCATAGCCGGAGGTGTTAATATGGATATTTATGCCACAGGAAAGGGTTTGAAAGAGGCCGGAGTAATCAACGGATATGACAGCACGACTGAAAGCGCACTGGCAAAATTGTTCTACCTGATGGGGGAAATCCAGGACGACCAGCAGGTAAAAATTCTTCTGGAAACAGATTTGAGAGGCGAAATATCAAAATAATTATTGTCGATTGAAAATTAATTGCTAAATTGCACCGCATTTTGGGTGACAACCACATTTTGACCTATAAACTGAGAGCAAATAACAAGAACAAATCAATAACTTTATTAATTAAACACACAAAAACAATTATGAAAAAATTTTTCATGTTTTTGGCAGTAATGGGCGTAATGGCCTTTTCTGCACAGAATGCAGCAGCACAGGACGAAGCTGCTGAGACCACAGCAACAGAAGTGGCAGCTCCAGCAGCTGATGATGTGCTTGACGGACCTGAAGAGGTTCCTATGCATCAGGCTCTCAAGACCAAGTTCATCGAAGGTGGTGCCGGCTTCATGGCCCTCGTTATTGCCTGCCTTATCCTCGGTCTTGCTCTCGCAATCGAGCGTATCCTTTACCTCGGTTTCTCTAAAACCAACACCAAAAAGCTCCTTGCAAATGTTGAGAAAGCTCTCGCAGAGGGTGGAGTTGAGGCTGCTAAAGATGTATGCCGCAACACCCGCGGACCTGTAGCAAGCATTTTCTACCAGGGTCTTCTCCGCATGGATCAGGGAATTGAGACTGTTGAGAAAACTATCGTATCATACGGTTCTGTACAGATGAGCCAGATGGAGCAGGGTCTTTCTTGGATTTCTCTCTTCATCGCTATCGCTCCATCCCTCGGATTCTTGGGAACAGTTATCGGTATGATCCAGGCATTCGATGCTATCCAGGTTGCCGGTGATATGTCACCAAACGTCGTAGCAGGAGGTATGAAGGTCGCTTTGATTACAACCGTCGGTGGTTTGATCGTTGCCGTTATCCTTCAGATTTTCTACAACTACATCCTTTCTCAGATTGACTCCCTCACTATCGAAATGGAGGATGCTTCAATCTCAATGGTTGACGTTTTGGTTAAATATCAGGCAAACAAATAATTGATTTTACAATGTACGCAAAAGTAATCAAATGGATATCATGGGCACTGTTCATCCTTGGTGTCGTTGCCAGCTTCTACGGCTTTATCGTAGGATTTGACAGCAACAACGACGCTCCGGTTGACAATATGCTCTACTGCGCGTACGCCATGGTAGCAATCGCACTTGTAGCCGTAGTTCTCGGCGCAGTTGTGATTACAGGTATCAACAATCCTAAATCCCTCCTCAAACTGGGTCTTTACCTTGTTGGTGCAGCAGCTATCATCGCAGGCGCATACTTCCTCGCTCCGGGTACACCGGCAGTAGGATATCTTGGAGAACCTGTGTCAGACGCGACACTCAAGTTCACTGATACACTTCTGAATCTTACCTACCTCAGCTGCGGTTTGTCAATTGTATCAATCATCGTTGGAGCAATTGTTTCCGCAACCCGTAAATAGTTGACATTATGGCAAAAAAGACACCAGAAATCAATTCAAGTTCTACGGCGGACATCGCGTTCCTCCTGCTTTGCTACTTCCTGATGACAACCACAATGAACCAGGATATGGGTCTGCAGCGTCGTCTGCCTCCTATGCCTGACAAAAATCAGAAGGTGGAAGACCAGAAGGTCAATCGTCGTAATATCATCATCGTGAAGATAAACTCCGCGGACAGACTTCTTGCTGGTAACGAGCCTATCCATGTCAGCCAACTGAGAGATAAGATCAAAGAATTCCTCACCAACCCTGCAAACAATCCTGATCTTCCGGAGAAATCTGAGATTGATATCGAAGGATACGGACCATGCATGGTTTCAAAGGGTGTAATTTCACTTCAGAACGACCGCGGTACCAGCTACCAGGCTTATATCGCTGTTCAGAACGAACTCGTAGGAGCCATCAACGAACTTCGTGACGATTGGTCAATGGCAAACTACGGTAAGAAATATGCACAGCTTGATGAGGACAGACAAGCAATCGCAAGAAAGGCAGTGCCTCAGAACATTTCAGAGGCAGAGCCTAAGGATATCGCCAAGAAATAAATAGGAGAACAATAATATGTCAAAATTCAAAAAAGGTGGAAAAAAAGGGATGCCGGCTATCACGACATCTTCCCTTTCAGATATTGTGTTCATGCTTTTGTTCTTCTTCATGGTGACAACCACAATGCGTGAGACTGAGAACAAAGTCGTAGTCAAACTTCCTGAAGCAACCGAGGTTGCCAAGCTTGAAAGAAAGGACCTGACTTCATACATCAACATCGGAACCCCTGTAAGACATCTTCAGGCACAGTACGGTAACGATGCACGTATTCAGCTCAACGACTCTTTCAAGACAGTTGACGAAATTCGTGACTTTATCGCAGCAGAGCGCGACGCGATGAGCGAAGCAGACAGACAGTTCATGACCGTAGCCATCAGGGCTGACGAGAACACCAGGATGGGTATTGTAACAGACGTGAAGCAGGAGCTCCGCAGATGTTCAGCACTCAAAATCATGTACTCAGCAAGAAAAACAGCAGAATAATCTGCTCAATATATCAAGTAAGAAAGCAGTTCCATTCGGGACTGCTTTTTTATTGTAAATCTATACGGATATTGAAGAAAAATAGGTATTTTTGTAGGATTTTAAACTAATTCGGATATGGCACGCAGATTTACACTCTTTCTTTTGACTATCATCGTATGTCTAACTGGCTTCTCATCATGTCAGAACGGAAGCAAAGACGATGGAAAAGCCAAATACATATTTCTTTTCATTGGAGACGGAATGGGACATACAAACGTGTTCCTTACGGAGTCTTACATGTCATATAAGGCGGGAAAGTTAGGCGGAGAACAGCTTACTTTCACAAAATTTCCATATCAGGGAGATGTGACTAACTACACTGCTGAAAGCAACATTACATGCTCTGCAGCAGCCGGAACAGCAATCGCAACAGGATACAAGACCCGAAACGGATTCATTGGAGTTGATGCTGACACTGTATCACATCCTTCAATTGCGGAGTTGCTGAAGGCAGAAGGCTACAAAGTCGGCATAATAACATCAGTACAAATGAACGATGCAACGCCATCAGTATTCTATGCCCACAATTCTTCCCGTGGAAACGGTTATGAAATAGCTCAATCAATCGCTTCCTCCGGTTTTGATTTCGTGGCAGGCAACGGTTTCAAAAAACACAAGAACAAAGAAGGCAAAT
>CAMCIE010000165.1 GCA_945874815.1 uncultured Bacteroidales bacterium | reverse complement strand
CAGTATATGAGTCAAAATAAGTCTTCTGAGTTCCCTCGACAAATGCATTTCCTGCAAGGAAAGGCACCTTCATATCCTTTTTCATCCTGTCATACACCGGGTGGCCGGTCTCGACATCATGGTTTCCGACAGCGATTGCATCATATCCCATATATTCTGCCATACGGGCATAAAGATGCTTTGTACCGGTATCGACATAGTTATAATAATATGAAGCATTGTCACCCTGAAGACAGTCACCGGCATCAATCAATACAATATTTTCCTTACCCAAGGCATTCCTCAGGCTGTCCACATACCAGGATACGCTCATGAGTGAAGGTCTTGTTGATGAGCCCACATAAAGCGAGTCAAAATATTGACCATGAACATCATTCGTTGTGAGAATCCTGAAGGTGTAAGTGCCGTCGGAAGGAGGTGTGGAGCATGAACATAGTGCCGATGCCATCAATATGGCAATTGCAATGTTCCTGAGTTTTGAAAATTTCATCATCATTTATTCTTATTTGATTTATTAAGCAACTGGTCCAAGTCAAAGAATAGGCTCACTACCTGCTGGCAGCCTGAATATTTGCCATTGAAATGGAAGGTGGCTGCCACCCTTGCCTTCAGGAATTTACCGACAGAAGGTTCCCAGTAAATATCCAGCCTGTCGTATGTTCCCCATCCCTGGGCTCCGTCGTCGTGAACTCTGAAGAACGGCTCTCCCATATAAAGGAGATTGCCATATTTGTAGCCGCCCATATCTTTCCTGTTGTACAGTGGCATCATGTCCGTACCGAAGAACAAGCTGTTCTTTATTCCGAGATTCCACTTCCTTATGTCAGTTTCGAGCCGGAGTCCGCACGGAAATGTGTATTTTCCGATATTTTTCCTGTCATTCTGGCCCGACTGAAGCCATCCGAGGCTGAGTGAAAGGGTCTGAAGAGGTGTAAGACTTGCCAAATCTGTTTTCAGATACGCTTCCGCAAGGGCGTTGTCCACCACTCCGTCCACTTCATCGGAGCAAGCAAAGTGATAAAGATAGGCCGAATAACCGATGTTGAGATAATCGGTAAAAGGCACGAGCCTGGCCAGTCCTGAGGTGAAAATCATGAAGCGTTCCCTGGTGAGCGGTCCTTTCATTCCCATCCAGTCGCATCCAAGTTCGTATGAGGAACCCGGACGCCTGAATTTCAGAAGGATACCTTCTATATTGTTGTCATAGAATTTAAGGGAATCCGAAAAGAAGGCTCCAGAATAGTTCGACTCCATGAAACGTCGGGGAAAGACTCCGGCGCACAAGCTCATGTCGGTTTTTCCGAATGACTTGTCCATCCGGTAGTACAGTGTCACTTCTTCAAGAAGGTCGGAAACCTTTTCTGTCGGTTTGCCGAAATCTTTCATTACGTCTATTCCTATGACTGCCTTGTGTTCGGTGCCGTTTTTCTGCCGGACTTTCACTCCTATGGAAGGTGTTAGTCTGGCTCCGAATATGGTCATTGATGAGGAAAACTGGCTGCGGTAAAGTTCCCGGTTGTCAAAATCCATTTCAAAATTGACATTATAATACAGGCTTGCTCCGTTTTTCCTGTCAGACTGGGCGGATAGGGTCAGGCTGCAGAGCAAAAGCAACGCGGCCAGGAGATATTTAACTGTTTTGAGGGTCATCTGTTTATAATTAAAAGGGCCATCCGGATTCAAACGTCGTCAAAGGTACGATTTTTTGAAATAACATATCCTTATTCTGCTATCAAATGTTCATTATGCCTATCTTTGCGGTGAATTTGATCCTGATATCATGAAACTCCAGACACCCGTAACAGACCAGCCCTGCAATGTGGGCATTTCATACAATGACAAAATCCTCATGCTTGGAAGTTGTTTCGCTGACAATATCGGCAACAGGATGCAAGACTATGGATTCGATGTCCTTGTAAATCCTTTCGGAACGCTTTACAATCCGGAATCAATACTGGGCAGTGTCAGGAGAATGGCATCCGGAGAGCATTTCATATCTGGAGATTGTGTTCAGATGGGTGCCGGTTCGGAGCTAATTTGTTCCTTCAGCCATCACACGTCCTTTGCAAGGAAGACCCAAGAGGAATTTCTCGGCAATGCAAACGAGGCTCTGGACAGGGCCGCTGCTTTTTTCAAGGAGTGCAATAAAGTGATCATTACCCTTGGAACAAGCTGGTGCTACAGACATCGTGAAAGCGGAAAGATAGTTTCAAACTGTCTCAAGCGTCCCGGAGGAGATTTCTCAAGAGAGAGGCTTTCCGTGGATCAAACAGTTGATTGTCTGAATGATATGATAAGAATCTGCAATAGCGGATGCGCTGCCCGGAAGGAGTTCATCTTCACTGTCAGCCCGATCAGGCATCTTGCTGACGGCGCTCACGGCAACCAGCTCAGCAAGTCTTCCCTTCTGCTGGGAATCCAGGATGTTCTTGGTGATGGACGGGATTATTTTCCAAGCTATGAGATAATGATGGATGAACTGAGGGACTATCGTTTTTATGCTGAAGACATGTGCCATCCGACAAAGCAGGCAGAGGAATATATCTTTGAAAGGTTCATCCTCTGGGCACTGCCTGAAAAAGAACGCGGACGGCTCCGGGAGCACATCCGCGCATTCAAGCAATCACGACATATTCCTATGTCCGAAAAATGATTATTTCATATTAAACGCCTCTTCCCATGAATAAGGGACAATTACAGGAGGATCGAGGATAGGAGATTCAACGACGAATCCACCCTGATAAGCTGAAGAGGCTTTCTTACGGTTTATCGCATCCCAGGCTACAAACTCTTCGTAATCATACTGCCATTCGTCCCCGTACGCGAGCTTATGTATCCTGTAATATATCGCCTCGCGGGAAGGAGCATTGAATCCGTCAGTATTGTAACGCATGATGCTGTTGTCTGTCGGTCTGTAAACTCCTGTCCAATAAGTCATTGCACCTTCAAATGCACCAAGCCCGTCATTCGCATACCTTTCGTCGCTGATAAACCTGTTCCAGCGGATTGTGGCAAGGTCATTGGTAAAGTCTATGTTCTTTGACCAGCCCCATTCAGTCTGACGCTTGATGCAATCTTCTCTTTCATTCGAAGGAACTTCACCCTTGGATTGGTATGCATATTCATCATCGAGCTTGGCAAATCCATGTCCGCAGGCCTCATGGTGGAGCAACTGTGCGAAGACATCAGGATTTTCACCCTTAGGGAAATATGCGATAGACAGGCCACTGCCATAGCCCTTATTTTCGCTTCCGGGATAATACATCCAGCATGTTCCTGCATATCTTGAAGAATTCATGACCACTATTATCATAGACTCATTCAATTGGCTAGAACTCAATTGTTTAAGGGCATAGCTCATGCATGTGTTATCGTTTCCTCCGACTGCAGTTCCCTCACCGAAATATCCTTCGAGGGCAGTATCACCATATTCATATCCCTCAGTTGCAGAGACTACATCAACGGAATAAACATTGAACAAATGCTTGAATGATTTATATGGTTCCTCGATGAAAAAACGATCGTAAACATAGTGCATATCTTCATTATATAAGCCATCGGCAATCTGTCTGTCTGAATAGCCGTCTCCCATGAGTACGACATTGATTCCATTTCCTTCAGTTGCAGATTGAAGCACTGTTACTTTTCCGTCCCTTGAATAATCCGTTGATATGTAATGGTCCGGTTCAGGAGGTGTGTTATCCTCTGTTCTGGTAAATCCGGAAACGCCGAATCTTGCTACGGCGGCTCTGTCGAACCTGAATGTCCTTGCAGACAGGTCGGCCGTCTTTTCATATATAGCCTTGTCGGTCTTGATACGAATGCTCAATGTACCTCCGCTCAGGTCGCTCGGAAGTGCGGTGAACCAGACCACATCATTGCCTGTTGCTGCACGGTCCCCCATTTTCAGGGTGATTGTCTTGCCTCCTTTATTATAAACGGCTGCTTCAAGAGTCTTTTCTGAAAACAAGTTAAGAGTCACAGATCCGCAAATACTCTCGGAAGAGGTTATTTCGATGCTATATATCAGTTCACCTGGTTCGATACCCTTGATTGTCATTTCCCCGAGGGCTACCATCCTGGCAAGTTTCAGGGACATAGGCACACTGGACAGATTTTCAAAAGTTTCTGCATACATGGACCCTACCGTGGTAAGGATGTCTGCTGCAGGATCGAAACTTGTCTCAGCCGGGGTTTGAGTGGAAGGAATCGTTCTTTCATAAGCTCTGAAATTGAAGAAATTACCTGTATCCTCCCATGGATAAACAGCTCCGACCGTAAA
>CAMCIE010000164.1 GCA_945874815.1 uncultured Bacteroidales bacterium | reverse complement strand
CAAGAATCGTGAATTTGAAAAAACTTTTCATAGTATCTGATTATTTACTTACAATCTGTCATAATCCGCTTTTCCTCCATCAAGAGCACATGCGGCAGTATTGTTCACGCTGAGGTCATTTCCAATGACCAGAACACAGACCTCAAGATTGGCTTTGTTCCACGCCGGGTCCAGATCAACGGAATATTCCTTTGTCTTTTCCTTGTCAGCTGCAATGACTCCAAGGTCATCTCCCTCAACCGAGCCGGAAATCATCTTGCGAACCACATGGCGGTGAACATAGTCCTCACGGTAGTTTCCATTGACGTTCTGCCTTGCAACCACCTTGTCTTCAAGTACATACACCGCAAGACGATATTGTGACTCCATCTCCGAGAACACACTCACCTTCACATTTGCCTTATCGGCAGAGATGGAAGAAGAAACTGATACTCCGCAATGCAGGCCTATCTGGGAATCGGCATCTTTCATATCCTGAGAGAACTTGCTGTTTGAAACTATTCCGGCTGACTTCATGTCCAGGATGTAGCCCGGATATGCTCCGGGATTGAATTTCTTGAAAAGCACCTGCTCCTGAGGGATTGTGAAATCATCCTCGTTATGGAAGGCAAGCACATGCATGATATCAGGATAAACCTTTGTAGCATAGTAATTTATGGTAGTTGCTCCATCTGGACACATCGCGCACCACTGACCTGTAAACTCCATCAGGCAGATATGCTTGCGGAATTTCGAGACGATTGGCTCCACGACAACAATGTCAATGGAGTTGGAGGTGACACCCTCAAATTCAGCCACGAAAGACCATGTCCCGGCTTCCTCGGCAACCCATGTATTGCTCTCAAGATAACGACCGGTCCTGACAGATTTGATACGGGCCATCCCTGACACATCCTGCACACCGTCATTCATCACCTTGAAAGTAACCTTGGTACCCACAGTCACGGAAGTCATCTGGGCAGAAAGTTCAAGATTCGTTTCCTGAACGACCTCGCCACAGGCAAAAAAGCAAAACAGTGCCATCGCGAAAGCGACAATCTTTGTAATCTTGACCAATTTTCCCATAACAATCAATTCAATTTATAATCCGCCGAAGCGCCTAATGCACAGTCATTAAGATTGTTACATCCGTATGTCATTCCACCGTCAGAGCTGGTCATGGCAAGAGCGGCAACCCTCATGTTTGCCACTTTCCAATCTGCCTCAAGAGGGACAGAAGCATGGACTGTATATTCAATTCCAGGCTCAAGAGCCTTGCCTGAATTCAGATTGGTACCCCATACGCTGTCGCTTTTGCACACACGCAGTACATTGTCATGCACATATCCTCCGTTGGAACCAAGCTGGTCGTAATCCAGTCCGTCCTCGACAAGGAAGATATGGTATTTCATCTTGGAGGCTACCTCGGAAGTAATCTTCACAGTAATGTCGGCCTTACCGTCTGAGACAGAGGATTCTATGGCAACACCGCAAGTGGCAGGATAGTCCCTGATCTGACGTTTCAACTCATTTTCAATCTTGTTGTATTCCGAAATAATGTGCTCTGTATTCTTCCTCACATTAAATGCGAAAGCCGGAAGTCCGTCAGAGTCAGACACACTCTTAAAGAAGGTATCACACATCTTGATATTCATAGGGTCAGTTCCCATAGCACTCACATGGAAAGCCACCACGGACATCCTGTCCGGATAGTTTTTACTGATGGATTTCAGAGTGGATGAAAGGCTCGGACAGGATGGACAGAGAGTGGATGTAAACTGCATCGCAAGCAATTTCTGATAATATTTCCCAGTCTGAACCTTTGTCGCCTCTACCGTGATTGAATTATCAGTGACGATGTCCCCTCCATAGTAATAAGTAGCTGTGAATGTGTATGTTCCGGCTACGGCAGTGGAAAAGGAACCGGCACCGGCAGGAAGGTCATACTGGCTGTCCTTTCCCTTGACTGTGATGGTCATGGTTTTCTTGGAAGTGACTTCTTCAGATCCGTACATCACCTTGAATGTCACCTGATCGACTCCATCTGCAGAAATTTCTGTCTTATCCGCGAAAATCCTCAACGTTCCCTCCGGCACAACCTCCGGATTGTCAACTCCGCAGGAACTGGACAACCCTGCGACAAAGGTCATTGCGACCATCAGACGAAATAAAGCCTTCATACTATTTGTTGTAAACATAGTCAACAGAACCGCCTAAAGGGAATGAAACCACATTGTCAATGCGTACTGCATCTGAATCCTTGACAAGGGTGAAAAGAACTATACTGCAATTCTTCTGATTGGCAGAGTCAAACTGGATATTATCGAAGGAAAGACCGTTTTTCTCTTCAGATGCCTTGAGAGTGAAAGCATTGTCTGACATATAACGGTAATTACCGGAGATGTTCCTGACAACATTGTTGTAAACAGATTCCATCGCATCGGAGCCGCCATTCAACCCGTTCTGTATCAATGCACAACCAAGATCATATTTCCCGTCGGCTGACACCTTCACTGAAGCAGACACACTCACTTTGTCGCCGCTCACAACTGATGTGGCCTTGATTCCGCTTTTCGCAGGATGGTTGTACAATTCATCCTTGATGAAGCCGATTAAATCATTGCGGGTGCGGGCCCCGGATCCTGATGAAAGCGAATAGACGGCATAAGGATAGCCTGTGCCACCAAACTGGCTGAGAAGATGGTCCGCCAGATAGTTGCCACCGTCCTTCAGTCCGAAATAATTGTCCGAATGGAAAGCCAGGACGACCGAACGGTCCTTTGAATAATCGTCAATGCTTGCAAGGGCAGTCGTCATGGACGGGCAATACTGGCACCATGTGGCAGTGAGCCTGTAAATGGCAACTTTCTTGGTGAAGACCTCATACTTGGAACGGTTTGAGACTGTCACCTTGACCGGAGCCTCACAAGGTTTTCCCTTGTACATGCCTTCGATGGTATAAGTGCCGTTGTCGATGGACGAGAAGGTATTGGTTTTTCTTGTGAGGTAAGCGTCAGTCTCAACGATGTGGAAGCTCACGTCCTTGATATGATCTTCGTCGGTCAGGACCAGCCCGTTGGCATCGGTCACTGTCAGGGTTGCCGCATCTTTTCCGTCGGCTTCTATCGTGCTCTTGTCAGCAGAAACAGTGAACGGAGCAGTGGGGTCTGATGATGCAACCGTGCCCTCGCATGAACTCAGGGAGCATACAAGGGCAAGAATGGATAATGGCGATATGTATTTTTTCACGATTTGATTATGATGCTTTAAAATGATGTAGTTACTGTGAGATTGACACCAGTATAGGCTGGAATCTGACGGCATACGCCACCGGAACAGATGTATCCGGCTTTATACCGGCCATAGCTGAGTCCTACCCTTGTTCTGGACTTGGTATAGGCAACTCCGCCGTTATAATAGTTGACCATGGAGGAGCCATAGTTGAACATATCGCTTACATAAATGCTCCATGACGGCGCGAAATTGACTTCGAGCAGGGCAGCAACCCAGTCTTTCTTGTCAGATTTGGTATGCAGGTACTGGAGTTCGAGCCTTGTGGAGAATTTGCTGGTATATTTATAAAGGAGGTCAGCAACCACGATATGCGATGTCCATGTTTCATTCTTGGCTCCGTATGAAGGATTGTAGTCCTGAAGGGAATAAAGAAGGATTGACTTGAATTTCTTTGTCCACTGTTTTTCCCAGTCAATGCTGAAATCACGGAAGAGAAGATTGCCTGCCCTGAATGTACCCGGCTTGTCTATTGCATAATAAGTGGAGAAATTGGCATGAATCTTCATTCCCCTCTTGCCTCCGAGAGCTGTGCCGCGACGGAAATTATAGAAAACATCAATCTGGCCGCCGAGCTCACCGCTGTTGACGAACGAATCGCTTATCTCACCTGTGCGGGATGCATAAGGATGCAATGTCGTGAGCATGTATGTGTACTGGGTACAGAGTGCAGGAACATAATTCAGCATATTTGAAGTGGAAGAATTGCCATTGATAATCTTGGAATCCATCCATTCCATGCGGCGAAGGGTAAGGCCCACTCCGAGTCCGCCGTTATTATAACCTGTTTCTATAAGCTGGGCATTGCCTCTTTTCTTGTGGTACATGTTGCCGTCACCGTCATAGGCAGTATTGTAGTAATATTTCAATCCGGCATCAACATACTCTCCTTTTAAATAAAAACCACAGGTCTCCAGATTCATCCTTGCAGACCATCCGGTGGTGTTGGGCTTGCAACCGTCAATCTCCGAATCAGCATCGAGAGTCTCATAACGGCTGATGAAAGAGCCCTGAACATCCCAATACACA
>CAMCIE010000163.1 GCA_945874815.1 uncultured Bacteroidales bacterium | reverse complement strand
AATTGCTTGATGCAGGTGTTCACTTCGGACACTTGGCGAGAAAATGGAACCCTAAAATGGCACCATACATTTTCGACCAGAAAAACGGGATCCATATCATCGACCTGCATAAAAGTATAGTAAAAATCGATGAGGCTGCAAATGTACTCAAACAGCTTGCACGTTCAGGCCGCAAGGTACTTTTCGTAGCCACAAAGAAACAGGCAAAAGAGGTTGTTGCAGAGAAGGCAGCAGCCGTAAACATGCCTTACGTAACAGAGAGATGGCCGGGCGGAATGCTTACCAACTTCCCTACCATCCGTAAAGCTGTCAAGAAGATGAACACCATCGACAAGATGATTGAAGATGGTACTTTTGATACTCTTGCAAAACGTGAGCGCCTTCAGATCACTCGTCAGAGAGCTAAGCTGGAGAAGAACCTCGGTTCAATCAGAGACCTCAGCCGTCTCCCTTCAGCACTTTTCGTAGTGGACGTACAGAAAGAGATGAATGCCGTTAAAGAGGCAAATCGTCTGAACATACCGGTTATCGCTATGGTTGATACATGCTGCGATCCTACTCCGATTGATTATGTGATTCCGGCAAATGACGATGCTACAAAGTCTATCTCATACATCATGGATGCACTTTGCGGCGCAATCAAAGAGGGATTGGAAGAGAGAAAACTCGAAAAGGAAAAAGAGGCTCCTGAGCAGACAGAGGAGAAGCCTGCAGGCAAGAAACTCCGCGCTCGCAAAGGCGCCAAGGCAGAGGATGCAGAGGCTCCTGCAGAGGAGGCACCTGCAACTGAGGCAGCAGCTGAGTAATCAGAAGTAATAATCTTTTAAATATTTATTCGAACATGGATATTAAAGCAGCTGACGTAGCAAAACTTCGTCAAATGACCGGAGCAGGAATGATGGACTGCAAAAAGGCCCTTGTAGAGGCAGAAGGTGATTTCACCCGTGCTCAGGCTATCATCCGCGAGAAAGGTAAGCTCGTTGCAGCAAAAAGAGCTGACCGCGAGACTTCAGAGGGAGCTGTCATCGCTAAGGTAAACGGCGACAAAGCAATCCTCGTTTGCCTTGGTTGCGAGACTGACTTCGTGTCTAAAAATGCTGAGTTCCAGGCACTTGCTGAGGCTATCGCTGAGGCTGCCATCGCTGCATTCCCAGCCAACCTCGAAGCCCTCAAGGCTTGCGTGCTTGCTGACGGAAGGACAGTTGAGGCCGCTGTTACAGAGCAGACTGGAAAAACTGGTGAGAAACACGTAATCGTAGCATACGAGACTGTAGAGGCTCCTTTCATTTCAGCATACATCCATAAAATCAACGGCAAACTCGGTGCACTCGTTGGCTTCAACAAGGCATTCGACGAGCAGGTTGCAAAGGGTGTTGCAATGCAGGTAGCTTCAATGAAACCTGTTGCAGTTTCTGCTGACACTGTACCACAGGACATCATTGACAACGAGCTCAAGACTGCTACTGAGAAAACCAAAGAAGAGCTTGTCAAGAAAGCTGTAGATGCAGCTCTCACAAAAGCCGGCATCAATCCGGCTCACGTAGACAGCGAGGCTCACATCGAGTCCAACCAGGCTAAAGGCTGGATTACTGCTGAGCAGGCTGAGCAGGCTCGTCAGATTATCAAGACTGTTTCAGAGGAGAAGGCTGCAAACCTTCCTGAGCAGATGGTTGCAAACATTGCAAAAGGCCGTCTCCAGAAATTCTTCAAAGAGCAGACTCTTGAGGAGCAGGGCTATCAGATGCTTGACGGAAAAACTCCTGTCAAGGACGTTATCAAATCAGCTGACAAAGAGGCTAAAGTTCTCACTTTCAAGAGAATTTCCCTCGCTGACTAATTCTTCGGTTTTCCGATACATTATAAATGGGGGTGACTGTATTCAGCCATCCCCATTTCATTTAAATACAATTCCCCGACCGCCACATGAAAACAAGATATGCATTATTTTCTGCCCTGATGCTCGTTTGCATGACAGCTCTTTCCTGCAAGGAGACTCAGCCAAAGACAAAGTTGGATGAGACATTGGAAATTCTTGACCATGCATTGGAACATGCTAATGAGTATGTCAATGTAAGATCATTGGAAATCAGCTCTTTGCAGAACATGCTCAATTCAAGGGGAGTGAATCTGCAGAAAGAATTCGAAATCTACGGAGAACTCTTCGACCTATGTTCCGCCTTCAATTTCGACCAGGCAAAAGATGCGGCATCAAAGCAGATGGAGATAGCAAAGGCGCTCCATGATCCATATCTGCTGAACCGCTCTCTTCTGAATCTGTCCATGCTCAATACCAAGTCTGGTTTTTTCCTTGAGGCTGCACGTTCGATGGAGGCCATAGATTCCACCATGATGGACAATGCCCTCCGGGCAGAATGGTATAATGTATGTCAGCGATTCGAATCGGACTATTCAGAGTACTCAAAGAACAGTCCGTCTCCGAAAATTAACGCATTCAGGCAGAAATACATATCAATGACGGATACTCTTTCTTCCATGAATGGACAAATCAGAGTCCAGCTTGCAATATCGGAAGGGGATTATCAGAAAGCATCCCGGATCAATGAATATTTCATAGAAAAGCTTGACCACAACACCCATGAATTCGCGATACATGCATATTGGCAGGCTACAATATGCAAGCACTTGGGACAAATCGAGGATGCTCTCTGCTGGTGGGCCGAATCAGCCATTGCCGATATCAGGGGAGCCGTAAAGGATAATGCCTCTCTTTGCAGCCTTGCAAACGAACTGATTCTTACCGATCAGGTTGAAAGAGCGTTCAGATATATCAGCTTTTCAATGGATGATGCCCTGTTCTTCAACGCAAAACTGCGTCAGAATCAGATTGCAAGTGCGCTCCCTGTGATTGAAAAGCGGTATTATACGGCACAGGCAGAGAAAAGGCACTCAAGGAACATTGCATTTTTCGTTCTTTCACTTTTTGCCATCCTTCTGGCTGTCATATCTGTAATATCAGTGCATTATTACCGTAAGGCAAAGAAGTCTGCAATGGAAATTGAAGAGAAGAACAAGCAGATTATGGATTATTGCAAATCAATTGAGGATGCCGAGCGGAGCTTGCTCGAAGCCAACCATGCACTGTCCGAAGCCAATGCAGCCAAGGAGGAATATCTCGGCCTCTTCCTGTCCATGTGCTCTGGTTATATCGACAAGCTCAAAAAATTCATCTCCCGCGATGAGAAGGAAGCCGAGCTGAGAAACTTCTACAAGACATTTGACACGGCATTCCTTGAACTTTATCCGAACTTTGTCTCTGAGTTCAATGCACTTCTTCGTGAAGAAGAAAGGATTACTTTGAAAGACGGAGAACTCCTCAGTACGGAGATGAGGATATTCGCCCTGATAAAACTGGGCATTACACAATCCTCCCACATAGCCTCTTTGCTGCGCTATTCAGTCAATACAATATATAACTACAGGGCTAAAATCAAGAATGCAGCCCTTGATGACAGGGAACAATTTGAGGATAAAATCAAAAAAATAGGCTCAAAATCTTAAAATACTGACATTTTAAATCCACTATTCAGACCACAGTTTTAGTTGGATAAATCTTTGTAAATCAATGTATTCACTATTATTGATTTGCTGGATTTATCCACTTTTTTGTCTTTGGGGCAATATGTTTATTTCCCCGTCCCCACTTTGTTATGGTAAATGTAAGGATATAACCTACTGAAAACCAATACGATAACACGAAAAATAGTCCACTAATTGAAGAATGGTTGCAAAAACGGTGTATCAGCGGAAGAAAAAAATATTTAGATTTGCGTTAACATGTTTTCGGTAAACCCGATTAACCACAAATATAACACCAAAAACTTATGAAACACTTGATTCATCGAATCGCCATGATTCTGGCGATCGTGTGTCTGGGAGGGGCTGCAGCATTCGCCCAGCAAGTTAAAGGTACTGTAAAGGATGGTGCCGGTTATCCGGTCATCGGTGCTTCTGTCCTTGTGGACGGCACCACAAACGGTACCGTATGTGATCTGGATGGTAATTTCGAACTCACGGTTCCAAATCCAGATGCTACTCTCAATATTTCTTCAATCGGTTACAAGACTGTCGTCGTTGCTCTTGAAGGCAGGACCTGGATTGAAGTAGTTCTCGAAGAAGATGCAGAATTGCTCGACGATGTCGTGGTAGTAGGTTATGGCGTTCAGAAGAAGAGCGTCGTTACAGCTGCGATTTCGTCAATTTCATCTGAGAACCTCAAGAAACAGTCCAATACACGTGTGGATAACGTCCTCCAGGGTATGACTTCCGGTGTGACTGTAACACAGAGCTCAGG